>NZ_JAXKBY010000116.1:0-2075 GCF_036552745.1 Faecalicoccus sp. | reverse complement strand
GTTAAAAATGATTGAGTATTTGTAGTCATAAAGAATACCTCTTTTCTGACTACAATATAAAATCTAATTTGACATTATTTATGCCATATCACCAAATTGTCGGTATAGCGTTTTTAAATTTATCAATTGTAGGAACTTTGTTGTATATACTTAATCAGTTACAATATCATCGAAATATTATTTCTTGATTCTTTTGAAGTATTAATCATATACAAATTAAAAGGGATGAAAATAATTGAAAGAAAATGAAAATAACGCTTGACATTCAACACCTAGTTATATAATATGTATTCATCCATAAGAAAAGACAAAGAAGAGAAGAGTAGTTTTGTTGGATGGCGTAGAGAGTTTCTGGTTGGTGAAAAGAAGTGCAGAAGGCAGGATGAACATGGTCTTGGAGTCGGATGATCGATGAGGTCATCACGGGATTGCCCGTTATCGCAACAGAGCATGATGGTGCTTGGTGAGGTCATTATCGTAAGGTGATGATAAAATTAGGTGGTAACACGAATCAATAGACTCGTCCTAAGGGATGGGTCTTTTTTTATACACTCACAAAAACCATCCAAAAAGAAAGAGAAGGTAAATAGACATGAGTACAGAAAGAAAATTACAGTTTGAAACATTGCAGCTGCATGTAGGGCAAGAACAGCCAGATCCAGCTACAGGATCCAGAGCCGTACCGATTTATCAGACAACTTCGTATGTGTTTGACAACTCACAACATGCGGCTGATCGTTTTGGGTTACGTGATGCAGGGAATATCTATGGTCGATTGACCAATTCGACACAAGGTGTATTTGAAGAGCGTATTGCGGCTTTAGAAGGTGGTGTTGCCGGACTGGCTGTTGCTTCTGGGGCGGCGGCTGTATCGTATGTGATTCAGGCATTGGCAGCACAGGGGGAACATATTGTGGCACAGAAAACGATTTATGGCGGTACTTCCAATTTATTAGAGCATACGTATAAGCGCTTTGGTATCGATGCGACATTGGTCAACATTCATGATTTACAGGAAGTCAAAGAAGCAATTCAGGAAAACACGAAAGCCATCTATCTGGAAACTTTCGGCAATCCGCACAGTGATATTCCGGATTTTGAAGCCATTGCCAAATTGGCGCATGAACGAAACATTCCGGTTGTTGTGGATAATACCTTTGGAGCGGCTTTCTGGTTTCGACCATTAGAGCATGGAGCGGATATTGTTGTGCATTCGGCAACCAAATTCATTGGTGGGCATGGAACAAGCCTAGGTGGCGTAATCGTTGATGGAGGAAGCTTCGATTGGGCAAAAAGTCAGAAATTTCCGAACATATCCCAACCCAATCCAAGCTATCACGGTGTCCGTTTTACCGAGGCAGCCGGACCGGCCGCATTTGTAACCTATATTCGTGCCATCTTGCTTCGTGATACCGGTGCTGCCATTTCTCCGTTTAATGCCTTCTTACTATTACAGGGAACGGAAACACTATCATTGCGATTGGAACGTCATTTTGAGAACACAAAAAAGGTTGTAGAATACTTACAAAAACATCCAAAGGTAGAACGTGTCAATCATCCTTTATTAAAGGAGCATCCGGATCATGAGGCCTATGTTCGCTACTTTAAGCGAGGTGGCGGCAGCATCTTTACTTTTAATATCAAAGGGGGACAAAAAGAGGCGTTTGCGTTTATTGACCATTTACAGTTATTCTCTTTATTGGCCAATGTAGCCGATGTTAAAAGTCTGGTGATTCATCCGGCTACTACAACGCATTCACAATGTACAAAAGAAGAATTAGAGGAAAGAGAAATCTATGAAAATACGATTCGTTTATCGATCGGAATAGAAAATATTGAAGATATCTTATTCGATTTAGAAAATGCCTTTCATGCCGTATGATATCGGAAGTCCTGCGGGACTTCTTTTACATATGTTAAAACGAAGTGATTTTTAGTATAATCTTAATATCACATATTTAAAAACGCTATACCGACAATTTGGTGATATGGCATAAATAATGTCAAATTAGATTTTATATTGTAGTCAGAAAAGAGGTATTCTTTATGACTACAAATACTCAATCATTTTTAAC
>NZ_JAXKBY010000115.1:0-10690 GCF_036552745.1 Faecalicoccus sp. | reverse complement strand
GTATTGTCCTCGACTTTCGATTCTGTATCTTCAACTGGTTTTGTTTCTTCGACTTTTTCTGTCTCTTTGTTATCTTCGGGTGTCGTCTGCGATTCTTGTGAAGAGGTAGATTCTTCGGTTACAGGCGGTTCCTTTTTATCCCCATCCTGTTCAGGTTTTGTGACCTCTTCGCTTTCTTCCACTTTTGCCTCTTCACTTTGTTTCACCGTCTGTTGCATCAAAAGTGCTTCTTCATACAGTTTTCCATAATCTTTCTCCAGAGGCTTTTCTTCTTTATTCTTGGTATTCCATAAAATCTCATTGATCGCTTTTTGTGTATCCTTATCTAGGGTATCATACACTTTTTTACCACTCAGGATTTGTTCATAGTTTTTTTCTGTTACAGTTTCATAGACTGTATAAGTAATGATCTCCTGTTTCTTATTATCGATCGTTACTTTTTTAAAGGAACAGTACAGATCAACAAAATCCTGAGGATCCTTGATTTCCTTTGTCTGTACTACAGTCGTATGTGTGGATGTCGTTTGTGCATAAATCGGCATGCCGGTAAAACCGATGGCAGACGCTGCCACCACAGAAGCAAGACTGTATGCGATCCGTTTTTTCATTGATCCATCACTCCTCACGTTTCTTATACCAACTTGTATTTTACCTTATTTTTTACTGGTTTTCCAGTCCCCAGTATCGAACGACAAATTCTCGGGCTTCCTGATCCGTTCTTTCCAAATCTTCTAAAGTCGGATCAGCCACAAATGTAGCAGTTTCTACCGCTTTTTCAATACTTTCTTCAATTTGCAGGAAAGAGACCTTTTTGTCCAGAAACAACTCTACCGCTTTTTCATCCGCTCCGTTAAAACAAGCGCCCAAGTTACCCTCTCTTTTTCCAATCTGATACGCCAATTTCAACATAGGATACCGTTCATAATCCATTTCTTTAAAATCCAAGGTTAGCGTCTTTGTCATATCCAACGGATGCTCTTCTTTTAAATACGGACGGTTTGGATACATTAAAGCATACTGTATCGGCAAGTGCATATCGGCCGAACCAAGCTGTGCCATGATGGCATTGTCATTATATTCCACCATGGAATGAATCAAGCTTTGAGCATGTAAGACCGTATCTATTTTTTCATAAGGAAGATCAAACAAATAATGCGCTTCTATGACCTCAAAGCCCTTATTGACCATGGTAGCACTGTCGATCGTGATACGCTTGCCCATGTTCCAGTTTGGATGTGCCAGCGCTTCTTCCACACTGACATTCTGAAGCTGTTCTCTGGTACGATCACGAAAACTTCCTCCTGATGCGGTAATGATCAAACGCCGCACTTCTTCTTTTTTTCCAGCCTGCAGACATTGAAAGATTGCCGAATGCTCAGAATCGATCGGATATAATTTTGTGTTAGTCTTTTCCAACATCTTTTTAACCAAAACACCTCCGGCAACCAGGCTTTCCTTATTGGCCAATGCTACATCCTTTCCTTGACGTAACGATTCTAAAGTAGGCTTTAATCCTCGAAAACCGACAACCGCATTGACCAAAAGATCATAATCACAATGTTGGATACACTGCACCATATTCTCTTCGCCATAAAAGACATGTTCACAGGAAAACGTAATTCCTTCCTTGTTTTCAAATAAACCGATGGCTTCTACCGATGGAAAAGCCTCCACAATTTTTTTGAGCTCTTTTGCGTTATGCCCGGCACAGATACCGACCAGAGAAAATTCATCCGGATGTTTGGAAAGTACATCCAAGGTCTGTCTGCCGATAGAACCTGTTGCCCCTAACAATACTATACGTTTCATATTTTTCCTCGTTTCTTAATCATACTATACAAAAAAAGTGAAGTTTTTCAACCTCACTTCTCATTTTACTTTTTAAAAGGAATCGGATGAAGATCCCAAATCTCCTTTGCGTATTCACGAATCGTACGATCACTGGAGAAATAACCGCTCTGTGCAATATTGATCAACATCGTACGTGCCCAGCTTGTCTTATCCTCATAACGAGCTTCTACCTGACGCTGTGCATACACATAGGCATCAAAATCAGCCAGGACATAGAATTCATCATTTCGCAACAACAGATCATTGTAGATCAGCTGGAATTCATCTGGATTGGAAGACCATGTTCCGTTTTTCAAAGAATCGATCACACGACGAACACGATAGTTGTTGTGATAGATATGCCATGCGTTATAAGAGTTTTCTTTCTTTACTTCTTCAATGTCTTCCACACGCAGGCCGAAGATTTCTGCATTTTCATAGCCGACACGTTCTACGATTTCCACATTGGCTCCATCCAAAGTTCCTAAAGTGATGGCTCCATTCATCATGTATTTCATATTTCCCGTACCACTGGCTTCTTTTCCGGCTGTAGAAATCTGTTCACTGACATCTGCGGCATTCAATAAGATTTCAGCTACCGAAACTGAATAGTTTGGAATGAAGACCACTTTGATATACTGATTGATTTCCGGATCGTTATTGATCTTATCAGCTACCATATTGATCAGCTTGATGATTTCTTTTGCCAGCATGTAGCTAGGTGCTGCCTTAGCCGAGAAGAAGAATGTACGCGGATAAATTCTAAAGCTTGGTTCTTCTTTCATCTTCAAATACAGATGCATCACATGGAAAATGTTCAACAACTGACGTTTATAGGCATGTAAACGTTTAGCCTGACAGTCAAAGATCGAATTTACATCGACATCAATACCCAATGTCTTCTTTACATAATCGGCAAGAATCTGTTTACGTTCCAGCTTCACATCCATAAAACGCTGCTGCAGGATCGGATCATCGACGTGTTCCATCAATTTTTCCAAATCTTCCGGATGCGTTTTAAAGGAATCTCCAATGGTTTCCTCCAACAATTTTGTCAGCTGTGGGTTCGAATACAACAACCAGCGACGATGCGTAATTCCATTAGTCTTATTGTTGAAATGACCTGGATATAGATCCGCAAAATCCTTCATGACATCATGAATCAAGATTTCGGTATGCAGCTTAGCTACCCCGTTCACGCTGTGACTGCCGACAATGGCCAAATGCGCCATATGGACCTGACCTTCTTTTAAGATGGCCACATTGTTCCATACATGGCCCATACCCTTATGATCCACTTCGTATTTAAAACGACGGTCGATTTCTTCGATGATCATATAAATACGAGGCAATAAAGAACGCATCATTTCCTGCGGCCATTTTTCCAAAGCCTCAGCCATGACCGTATGGTTGGTATAAGCTACGGTTTTTGTCACGATATCCCATGCGTGATCCCACTCATAATCATAATCATCACACAATACACGCATCAATTCCGGAATGACTAATACCGGATGGGTATCGTTTAACTGAATGGCCGCTTTTTCGCCTAAATTATCCAGGCTTGGATAGGCACGTAAATGAGAACGAATGATCTGATCGATACCGGCACACACGAAGAAATATTCCTGTTTCAAACGAAGCAGCTTTCCTTCTTCTGTAGAATCATCCGGATACACATTGGCTGTAATAGCCATAACATCGTTCAAATATTTATTCAACTGTCCGGCCTGCACAAAGTCTTCATCGACTTCGGCATCCCATAAACGCAATGTATTGGTCGTCGTCGTATGATAACCGATAATTGGTTCATCATATGGTACGGCGCGCACAACAAATTCTGGATGATAGTTGGAACGGAATTTTCCGTTTTGATCCATATAGGCATCCAATTGTCCACCAAAAGGCACCTGCATCGCATGATGCGGTTTCCAAACTTCCCATACGTTACCATTCTTTAACCAACAATCCGGTAATTCTACCTGTTCATCATTAACGATTTTCTGTTTGAAAAGACCATAACGATAACGAATACAGTTTCCATGTCCGGCTAAATCCAGGGAAGCCAAAGAATCCATAAAGCAGGCTGCCAAACGTCCTAAACCACCGTTTCCTAAACCGGCATCGCTTTCCATTTCTTCCATATCATTAAGATCCATCCCCAGATCCTGTAATCCTTCTTTGACAAGATCGTAAATTCCCAAGTTCATCAGATTGCTTGTCAACAAGCGCCCCATCAAAAATTCCATGGAAAAATAATATAACTGTTTTGACTGTGATTTTCGAATCGCATTTTTTGTTTCTTTCCAGTTGATTCCGACATAGTCACGAATCATCTTTCCTAATACTTGATATCGTTCTGCCGGGAAAGTTTCTTCAAAATCTCGACCATATGTTTCAGAAACTTCCTGTTTATACCGCTCGATAAAAACTTCCTTTGAATCAAATCGATTTGACATAGTTTTCCCTCCACACTGTGTCTATTATAACTATCTGTCGGTCGATTTTCAAATTCTTTCGCTTTTCAAACGCCCTATTTATCGCTTGTTACGTCACTTGTCCACATATATCCCACCATGGGAACCGTCAAAATGAGCGTTTTATTTTGAATGGCCTTACGAATCCGACGTATATGCACAGAAAGCGCATTGTCCTGCATCACTCGATTTTTTCGTATCTCCAATAAATCGATCAATATATCTCTGGATAATACCTGATGCGGATGTTTTAAAAAATGCACCAGCAGATCAAAATCCGAGGGATTAAGCTTGACCATTTTATCCGCTACATAAACTCTATGCGTAAAAAGATCTACAGTAATATTTTGCGAGCAGTAATATCGATGCCTGACCAGTGTTTTGGTTTCGATCCAGAAGCCATGAAGTCCATACATCTTCTTATTTTGAAGAAAGCAGGCATTTTGCCGGGTGATGGTGCCTGGAATACAAATCGTATTGGAATGGATACGAGCCCGATTGGGCACTTCATGATACAGGCACCATTCATTCCAAACATCATCTTCTACGTCTAAACAGATTTGAATTGTATCAGTTTTCATAATAACCTCCGCCTTCAGATAAACAGATTTTTATTGTGTTGACAAGAAAAGCGGTACAAGAGGACAAAAATCTGCACAACCGGATCTTTTCGGCATGAAAAAAGTCATCCCAATAGACTTAGGATGACTGCTTTACTCTTGTTTATCTGCGCTTGGAAAGATAAAGACCTGCTCTCCATCCTGGGTCACATGATAGCGTCCCATGGCAAAATAGCGGGCATAATCCGGATTGCTTAGATTCTGATATGTCTTCTCCAAATCTTTCTTTTCATTCTCCAAATCCGCAATCTGATCTTTATTTTCCTGTATGTTTAACCGAAGTTGTGCCGTTGTCTGTAGATCTTGTATGCCACTCCATGTCAAATAGATGGTTCCCCCTAACAAGAACGCACAAAGAACAGCTTTTCGCATAGCCTTTCCTTTTGAGATCGGCACTTTTTTGACTTGTCTTTCGGTTCGTTTGACTTTATATGCTCTTTTCATATGAATCCCCTTACTATTATATCATTTTTTATGTGGTTTTACACATAATGACAATATCGCAATATCACTGGGGTTGATACCGGAAATTCTGGAAGCCTGCCCTAACGTAGAAGGACGAATCTGATCCAGCTTTTGTCGGGCTTCCAAACGCAAATTATCCATATGCAGATAATCTAAACCCTCTGGAAGCTTCTTTTGATCCATCGCCTGTAAATGACGTGCATCGCGTTTTGCCTTTTCAATATACCCCGCATATTTCACTTCAATCTCGATCTGTCTGGCAACAGAAGCATCAATATCCTGTTCAATCCAGGACTGCAGGCCTTTGATCGTTACCTGTGGACGTTTTAACAGCTCCAAAGCACTGCATCCATGCTGTAAAGGATCAAAGCCTAAAGAAGATAAATACGCATTGATGGATTCCGTTGGTTTGATATGCACTTCCTGTAACAATTCTTTCGTTTTTTGAATCGTCTCCATCTTTTTTTGAAACTGCTCATAGCGCTCTTTGGATACAACACCTAACTGGTATCCCTTTTCCAACAAGCGCTGATCGGCATTATCGTGTCGCAACAACAGACGATATTCGGCTCTGGAAGTCAACAGACGATAGGGTTCTTTGGTGCCTTTAGTACAAAGATCATCGATCATAACACCGATATAAGCTTCATCTCTTCGTAAAACAAACGGTTCTTTTCCATCAATTTTTAAAGCGGCATTGATTCCGGCCATCAAACCTTGTCCGGCTGCTTCTTCATAACCGCTGGTACCATTGACCTGCCCGGCCGTAAACAAATTCTCAATAACTTTGTTTTCCATGCTTGGTTTCATCTGTAAAGGGTCGATCGCATCGTATTCGATCGCATAAGCGTATTTTACGATCTTTGCGTTTTCCAGACCCGGCAGAGAATGAACCATTTGTTCCTGCACATCAATAGGCATAGAAGTGGAAAAACCCTGTAAATAAATGGTTTCCAGGCTTTTGGATTCCGGCTCCAGAAACAGCTGATGTCTTTCCTTATCCGCAAAGCGTACCAGCTTGTCTTCTATGCTGGGGCAGTAACGAGGGCCAACACCTTTGACAAGACCGGAATACATCGCCGAATCTTGTAGGTGCTCACGAATGATTTCATGTGTTTTTGGTGTCGTATAGATCAAATGACAAATTTCCTGTCTGTCAAAAGGTAAAACATCTCCTGGTTTCGTGGTCTCACTAAAACTGAAAAACTCCGGTGTACCGGGTTGTTTTTCGGCTTTGGAAAAATCAATACTGTCACGTAAGATGCGTGGCGGCGTTCCGGTCTTTAAGCGAAACAGACGGACTCCATGTTCCTGCAGACCGGCCGACAATGATTGAATCGTAGGTTGATTTTCCGGCCCGGATACCGTTGCGGTATGACCGCGAAGGATCGTTGATGTCATATAGGTTCCCGTTGTCAAAATAACAGCTTTGGCAAAAACATCACCCCGTGCCTTTAAATGCACTCCGGTTACACGCTGGTTTTCAATCAACAAATTCGTACAGGCATCTTCGATCACCGTTAGACCTTTGGTATTCTGTAAAATCGAAGCCATTTGTTTTTTATATTCTTCTTTATCGCTTTGTACGCGCAAAGACCAGACCCCCGGTCCTTTGGTCGTATTTAACATTTTAAACTGTAAAGCGGTCTGATCGGCAACGATAGGCATCAAGCCACCTAAAGCATCGATTTCTCTTACAACAATGCCCTTGGCCGGACCACCAACGCTTGGATTACAGGGCATAGAGCCTGCCATTTGAATATCCAAGGTCACCAATGCCACTTTTTTATGCATTCGACAAGCTGCCATGGCCGCTTCAATACCGGCATGCCCAGCTCCTATTACAATGATATCAAACATTGACTATGCCCCTTTTCTACGTGGTAAATGAATACGAATGTGAAAAACAGCCTGCGGCAGATGCATAAAGCAGGCAACCGCTACACCAGCTCCCAATGTCAAAAGACCATTAAAGACCATCTTGATACAGGCAATCCATTTTGAGCCATCGACTCCATTGAGGCCAATCCAGTTTAAAAGCGTACAAACGATAAACATCGATGCGATCACCAACAAAAGTCGAGATACGATCTGTAATGTTTTATGAAAGCGAATCTGATACACAGAACGCACTTCTTTTAGGTTAAACACAATCAAATACCCATCGCCGACAATGGATGTCAATACACTGCCCGCAAAGCCAAAAATTGCGGTTAGAGGTACCATTAAAACACCTTTGATAATGGTTGAGATCATCATCCGCCGTAAAGATGTTCGCTTTAAACCTAATGCCATCATCAGATTGGTCGTTACCGGAGAAATCGTCCCCAAAAAGCCTTCGATGGAAAGCCAGGCCAGAACATAAGAACTCATATCCAAGTTTCCGGTATAGAATAAAGTATAGTTCATCGGCCCTGCATATAAAAAGATACAGAAGGATACAGGAATACCGATAGTCAAAACGACATTTATACAATCCACGACATTTTTTCTTGTCTTGGCCCAGTCTTTTCGTGTCAAAGCTTCCGTGATATGCGGAATGATGGCCGCCGTAAAACCAGGTGCCAAAATCATCGGAATGGCCGTGATCTTTACCCCGACATAATTGGTTGCCGAAATGATGGTTGAAATCGTAGCTTCATCATACTGGTGCAGATGAAGACCGGTCGGCAATAAAATCGCATTAAAGATTTGTTGAGAATAACCAAAAATTGCCGAGATCATATAAGGAATGGCCAAAATAAACATTTCTTTGGCAATTTTACTCTGTGAAATTCCTATCTTTTTTTGTTCCTGACTTTCTAAAACAATCTCCTGTTTCTTGCGTTTGTCGAAAGCCAAAAACTGTGCGATGGCCGCAATGGCTGCCACGGATGTCGATAAAACAGAAACATACAATGCCCATTTTCGCTCCAAGCCTAAAGCATAGACAAATAAGCATGAAATCGATAATAAAAAGCCGACACGGAACAATTGTTCAAAAGCCTGCGAAAACGCATATTGTTCCATCTCTTTACGTCCCTGATAAAAGCCACGTAAAGCGGATAAAACAGGCACAAAGAAGATGGCCAGTGATAAGATTTGTAAAGAGCGTGCCATAATATCGCTGCTTTGGGCTACCATTAAAGGAGCCAGCACACCGGATAATCCAAACATTAAAAGCATGCCCGCAAAGCCCATCAATGCCAGTGCCACAAAAGCAATCTTGCGAATCAATAAAACCGTATGTGCATCTTTTAGTACCGTATAACGGGCTACCAATGTCGCAATCGCAAAAGGAAAGCCTGCCGTAAATACGCTTAGCACATAGGAATAAATATTATAAGCCTGACCGTAAATGCCCATATAGACATCCGATCCTAAAATGCTGGAAAAGGGAATGGCATAGACGATCCCAATCAGTTTGGCAATAAACATACCGCCGGTTCCTACCAAACCACTGAGTATGATCGACTTTTTAATCTTTGATGATTCCTGCATTCCATGCACCTCCATCCCAATTAGAATTCATTATATCATACGCTTGAAAAATACAAGCTTTTTTTTCTCTTTTGCACTATACTAAAATTATGAAAACAACTATCTGTACGGCTGCACAGGCTCGCCTGGCCGATAAGACAGCCATTCACGAACATAAGATTCCTTCCTTGATCCTGATGGAACATGCGGCCTTAGGCTGCACAAAGATCATTCAAGACCATCTGCAGCCTGGTGATCAAATTCTTATACTATGTGGTCCGGGAAATAACGGCGGTGATGGTCTAGCCATTGCCCGTTTACTGCATCGACCTTGTATCGTCTATGCCCCTAAAGCTTCATCCATGTCAAATGATGAAAGAATCCAGTGGGCTATGCTGGAAAAGAATGAACAGGTGCACTTTTCATCTTTCAAAGAAACTTTATCTTTGCTTCAAAGCGTTGATGTTATAATTGATGCCCTGTTTGGAAACGGCCTTTCCCGAGATATTGAAGGTGACTATAAAACCTTGACGGAGGCGGTCAATGCCTCTGATGCGTATGTGATCTCCATCGATATCAACAGTGGACTGGATGCGACATCCGGAAAGATCTTGAATGCCTGCATAATCAGTGATTTGACCATCTGTTTAGACTGTATCAAGACCGGACAGTTGATCAACGAAGGTAAAAAAGTCTGTTCCAAGCTGAAATGTATTCCCATCGGAATTCCACAAACTATACATAGAGATGCAAAAACTGCCATCCTGTTAGATCCGATGGAGGCCAAACACCTTCTTCCCCAACGTCCTGATGACGGACATAAAGGCACCTTCGGCAAAGCCTTGATGATCGGCGGTTCTTATTCCATGCATGGTGCCATCACCATGGCTGCCAGAGCCTGTTATCAAAGCGGGATTGGAACGCTGACCTGCTTTGTTCCGGATTGTATTCATGACATTCTGGCTCAGAAAATGGAATTTGCGATGTTGAAAAGCGGAGAAGATAAAAATGGTTATTTTTCAAATACAGCCATTGAAGCCTTGGCAAAAGAAACCGGAAAATACGATATCGTGACGATCGGCAATGGTATGGGGCAGCAGGAAAGCACCAAAAAACTGGTACAAAAGGCATTGCAGCTTTCCACCTGCACTCTTTTCGATGCCGATGCCTGTTGGGCGATTCGTGAACACCCTGAACTTTTACGGCAGGACTTTTCGATCATCCTGACACCACATATCAAAGAGATGACTTATCTTTGTCATCGAAGCCTATCTGAGATCCTGCAGGATCCCTTTGGAACCGTGCAGGAATTTTGTGCCAGCTATCCTAACTGTACGCTGGTCTTAAAATCCGATATCACATTGATCGGACATAAAGATCAAATATATGTACTGCATCAGCCAAACTCTGCCCTGGCAAAAGGAGGAAGCGGCGATATATTATGCGGTATCATTGCCGGACTCTATGGCCAATGCCGCAACGCCTTTCAGGCAGCTGCCGTCGGTACGTATATTCACAGTTGTTGTGCCAAACAGAAAAAAGATCCTGCCTGCTTTATGCCGGAGGATCTGATTCATCAAATTCCTAATGTATTTCAATCTTTACGGGAAGGTTAAGCTTCAATGTCATTAAGTGAAGACAACTATAACTATACAGGCAATCAAGTCTAGATAGTTTTTTACTAATAAGGCATGACAACAATTGTAGTATTGCTACTACATTTTTTAAGTTATATAATATGGCCGTTAGTCATATCGATAGTTGAACGATACTGGTGATTTGGACTTCACCTTCCGTTTGTTTTGACGGTTCAGACGGATAGGTAATATTTCTTTGGCT
>NZ_JAXKBY010000114.1:0-30850 GCF_036552745.1 Faecalicoccus sp. | reverse complement strand
GTCATGCCTTATTAGTAAAAAACTATCTAGACTTGATTGCCTGTATAGTTATAGTTGTCTTAACTTAATGACATTGCAGCGAGTGGTTCTTACTGAAAATATTTAATCAGAGCTTGCGTACCTAGATCCTGATATCCTTGATCCATCAGAGTAATGTATTCTTGGATCACATTTTCTACGCCGGTCAGTTTTGCTTCTTTTTGATCCAGAGCAATTCTTAAATCTTTGACAAAGTGTTTGATGTAGAAGCCGGGATCAAAATTATTTTGAAGCATTTTTGGTCCTAAGAGTTCTAACTGACGGGAACCGGCAGCTCCATTTTGCAGATTTTGAATGACCAAAGCAGGATCGCAGCCTTGGCTCTTTAAATAGGTCATAGCTTCACAAATACCCTGCAGTGTATTGGCAATCATGATTTGGTTGGCAATCTTTACTTTTTGACCGGCTCCAGCTTCTCCGCAATAAAAGATATCTTTACCAAATGCACTGAAAACAGGCTGCAGCTGGTCAAAAGTCTCTTTTGGACCACCGACCAAAATTGTTAAGGTTCCCTGCTTGGCGCCGGCATCACCACCGGTAACAGGTGCATCAAGTACCGTTACTTGTTTATCTTTTCCCTGCTGTGCTAACGCAACAGCCAGAGATGGTGAAGATGTAGTAAAGTCGATGCAAATTTTACCGGGTTCAATGTGTTCGAAAATTGTACCATATACCTCTTTTACATCACTGGGGAATCCTACCATGGTACAAATTACATCGCTGTGCTGCACCAAAGAAGCAATGCTTTCTTCTAAAACAGCGCCTTCTTCAACCAGATTTTGTACTTTTTGAGGGTGTCTGGCATATACATGTGCCTCGTGTCCATTCTTCAATAAGTGGTGCACCATGGGGTTTCCCATGATTCCGGCACCAATCCATCCAATTTTCATTGTAGAGCCTCCTTTATCATTTCTTTGGCCCAACTTTGTGCCTTGTTTATATCTTCTGTATTGGGCCTAGTCTTTACCTCTTCAAAATTTTTTAAACTGACTTGCAGCTTTTTGTCCTCCGGATGTTCCTGTAATAATTTCACATAACGATCTTTAATGGCTTCCGGCATTTTTCCGGGACAAAAGAAATGTCCTAAAATGACGTTAGAATCATCAATCTGACTTTTAGCTCTTTGATACAAAGAAGCATAGTATTCTGATGATCCTCCAAAACCGCATGTGCCAAAATACGCAATCTTTTTATTCTTTAAAGAAGATAAAAGGTTTTGTATCACAGAAGAACAATTGCCTTTATCCGTCCAGGAACCAATAAAATATAAATCGGCTTCCTGTAGTTTGTGTGGTTTACCGCAATATACAACCTCGTCTTTACAAGTTTCATAAATCGCATCGGCAATCTTTTTTGTGTTGCCGGTTATACTATCGTAATAAATACAGATTTTCATGATTTTTCCTCCATCACTTCTAAAAGAAAAGATACTGGACGAAATCCATCGTTACAGCTGATCAAAGCCGATCTTGAATCCTTCATCCATCCATCGAAAAAATCCGTTGCGCCATGTGCTAAGGCAAAAACATAGGGGTATAAGTTCTGCCAGGCGCTTTGGCAAAAGTCGGATGGACAAAGTGCGTTGGAAACGACCCACGTTTGCCCTTCCGAAATAGGGCAGGCATGTTGAATCGGGTTTTCATATTTTTGAATCAGATCGGTGTAGATCGTCTGTTTTAAAGCTGTGATACGTATCTTTTTCATAAGGATATTGTACCACTTTTTTTCGCAAGTCACTTTCTGTTTGCTTTCTTTCTTTGCTTGGAATTGGGAATCTTCAGTTGGTTTCGGTATTTTGCCACCGTTCTTCGGGATACAAACAGTTCCAGTTCTTTGAGCAAGGCAACAAGCTCCTCATCCTGATAGGGATTTTCCGGATCTTCTTCATGAATGATATCGATCAGTGCTTTTTGAATGGCATCTTTAGAAGAGCCTTTTCGGGTTTGGGAGGTGAACAGATATCGTAAAGGATAAAGTTCATCCTGATAGAGATAATATTTATTCGATACCGTTCGGGATATGGTGGATTGACTGAAGCCGGTTTTTTCGGAAATTTTTTTCAGTGTCAGAGGTTTCAATTCATCCGCATACAGAAAAAAGCCCTGTTGATGCAAAACAATTTCATTGGCGATCACAAGCAGACTTTGATTTCGCTTGTTCAGACTGTCAATGGTATATTTAGCCTGATTCAAATACTCCTTTAGTACAGGGTCCGTCATTTTTTCTTTTGGATTCATCAGACAGAGTTTACCGGTTTGGCGCGGTTCAATATGAATATCATCGTCTATGACTTTGATTTCCAGATCGGGCAGGATCCATTGTGTTGTCTCGGTTGACCATGAACTGCATGGCCAGGGATCACAGTTTTTTATCTGCGATAAAGCAGTTTTAATGGTTTCCATAGACAGATTTGTTTTTCCAATGATTGCATCCAGTTGATGGTCAATGATCTCTGCTTGAAAATGTTCCAGTAAAAAAGCGGCTGTATGTAGTTCTTTCCGGTTTAGCTGGATCAGAATGCTGTCAATGCTATTGCGGGCAGCTACACCTGCTGGTTCAAAGCTTTGTAAGAGAGTAAGGTGCTTTAGAAAGTTTTCTTGGGATATGTGGAGATCCTGACAAGCCTGTTGGTCAGCCAGCGAAAAAAATCCATGGGTATCCAGAGATTCAATAATATAGGAAGCAATGGTTTCGTTGTAGTTTTGTTGGCAAGTATGAAGCTGAAAGTATAACTCTTCTTTTAAGGAAGGGCCCTGAGTGCTTTGTTGGATGAAATAATCAGTTATTTCTTCATGGGGCGTATATTCCAGAAAGGGATTGGTCAGGGAAAGGTGCGATAGATGATCGATAAGGGAACGGGAATCCATACTTAAAATTTCCAGCTGATTTTGCATGGAAGCATTGAGGTGAAAGGTTTGTTGGTAAGTAGGAGTAAGCTTTAACTGGGACTTCATAACTTCTGCTCTGATTATAAAATAGAGCTTTTAAAAAGTCTATGTTAACAAAGATCAATGAGATTCTTCCGACTTTCAATTCCACTTTTCTTATGGTATAAAACATACAGAGGTGATGGCTTTATGGAAGAAAAATTGCTGGAGTATATAGAACGGAATTGTAGACAGGAAACGTACGAAAAAAATACAGTAGAAGCCATCAGTCAGGCCCTGCGTATCCGTCGAAACCAATGTGCGCTGCTTTTGCGAAAACTGGTGCAAGAGGAAAAACTGATACGAATCGAAGAAAAACCTTATATGTATATTACAGTCCCCTATTTGAAAAACAAAAAAATGGTGAATAAAGTACAAGCACAATATTCTTCTCTGGAGGAAGCTTTTCAGAAAGATTGTCATAAAGATTTCGAAAAGCTGGTTGGATATGAACAATCTTTACGGGAAGTTGTCAAACAATGTAAGGCTACCATTGCCTATCCACCGGAAGGCTTACCACTTTTGTTGTATGGAGCGACAGGGACAGGAAAAAGCTATATTGCACAATTGACCTATGAATGGGCCATAAATCATAAGATTTTACAAAAGGAGGCTCGTTTTATCACGGTGAACTGCAGTGAATATGCCAATAACCCAGAATTGTTAACGGCAAACTTGTTTGGCCATGTAAAAGGGGCTTTTACCGGTGCGGATAAGGATAATGAAGGATTGATTTCTCTGGCGGATCAGGGTGTTTTATTTCTGGATGAAGTGCATGAACTCAAGGCGGAGTGTCAGGAGAAACTGTTTCTGTTTATGGATAAGGGCATTTACCATCGTGTGGGAGATAACAGCAAATGGTATAAATCCAAGGTTCGCCTGATTTTTGCGACAACGGAGGATCCGGAAAGGGTACTGTTGAAAACCTTGCTTCGACGCATCCCCATGACGATTACGATTCCTTCTCTGGAACAAAGAACAGTACAGGAGCGGATCGAATTGGTATATCGTTTATTCTGTGAAGAGGAGACACGGTTGCAAAGAAAAATTAAAATGAGCAATAAAGTCTACAATGTACTGATCTCAAATAAAATGCCGGGAAATGTTGGGGAATTAAAGAGTATCGTGCAGTCTTGTTGTGTGAATGCACTTTTTGACAATGAAGGAAATGAGCTTGTGATCACTTTGGCTAGTCTGCATTCTCAGGTTTTGGATAGGGTATATGAGAAGCAGATAATCTTACAGGATCAGGAAGAATTTATCTTTGTCGATGATCTGGAATTGTTTTACAATCACGAAAAGGAGATCATTCAACTGAATGATGAAATCATGCAGGTCTATACGACGTATCAGAATGATAAAAATATTGAAAAACTGATGGATGACGGGAAACAGATCATTCAAAATTACTTTGATAATCTGATTTTTCGAAAGAAAGAGACGCCACAAATTGAATATTATAAAAGAGGTGTCCAGAGGATTTTTGACATGGTCGAAAGCCGCTATGGGTTAAAGCTGACCAACAATGATATTTTGGCCATTGCCTATTATCTTGAGGAACTGAGTATCTATAATCATGATATTCGAAAGTGGAGTCTGCATTATGAGGAAAACTGTGAGGATTTAAACCAACTGTTAGAACAAAGATACTTTCGGGCTGCCAATATTGGATTGGAAATCTGTACGTATTTAAAATCATATCTGGAAGTGGAAGTGTACCCTATCGTAACGGTATTGTTTATTTTGTATGTGTATAATTTGCACTCGGATAAGCGACTTCAACAAAAGGCTTGTGTGGTGTTGGCGCATGGTTTTTCAACGGCCAGCAGTATTGCCAATGCGGCCAACCGGTTTCTGGGAGAATATATTTTTGATGCGATTGATATGCCTTTGCATGTGGATTCTGTGATGATGGTGGAAAAACTGAAAATTTATCTGGGTAGGCTGGAAAACATTAAAGAGTTGTATTTATTAGTGGATATGGGAAGTTTAGAGGAAATCTATAAAGGATTGAATCTGGATAAAACCAGTATAGCCATCTTAAACAACGCCAGCACACCTATGGCTCTGGAAATAGGAAATGGGGTTCGTATGAATATACCTATGGAAGAATTGTTGAAAAACACTATTTCTAATGTGAAAGCTAGCTTGATGTATCATATTGAGAAAAATCAAAATCAGCCGCCTCTGATTCTTTGCTCCTGTGCCAGTGGATATGAGACAGCCAGAAAACTTAAATCAACCATTGAAGATTCGATTCCGCAGAATTGTTCCATCGAAGTCCAGATTTATAATTATACGGAACTGTTAGCACAGGGAAACAAAAATTCGGTTTTCGAACAATATAACGTATTATGTGTTATAGGAACTTTGGATCCGAATATCAAAGATATAAAGTTTATTGGAATTGAAGATCTGATATTGGGAAATTCAGCCAGCAGGCTCAATGAATACTTTCAGGAATATATGACAGACAAAGAACTTGTGGAATTTAATAAAAATATCCTGCATAATTTTTCTCTGTCCAATATCATGACCCATCTGACCATATTGAATCCAAATACTTTGTTAGAACAGGTGGCGGATTCCATTGATCAGTTACAGAAACTTATGAAGATCAATCTTTCCAATCGAACTTCTTTTGGTCTGTATGTGCATATTTGTTGTCTGATTGAACGACTGGTGGTATCTAAAAGTTATGAAACGTATCATGAATGCCTTGATTTTCAAAAAGAGCACCCTTTGTTTATCAGCTATATGCAACGATCTTTTAAAAAGGTGGAAGACTTTTATGGTGTTCAAATACCTATCGAAGAAATCACCTATATCTATAATTATGTACAAAACAATTAAAAGAGATATTCTTTATATATCTATATGCAAAAGCAGGACAGGAATTTGTTGCAAACCTTCCTGCTCTTTAGATTGTTTTTAAAATTAGTCAAAGAGCTTGGGAAAGTTATATAAAGACTTTACTAAAAAACTCTTCAAAAATTTGAAATTTTGTGAGGCATCTGCACTAAGTGTGGGTAGAAGTCATCTAAGTTGATATGGCAATTTGATTTCAAAATATAGATTGGAACAAACGATCATGATCATATCGATAAGATTCTGGATGTTTCTGAATCCATATGACTTCCGTATCAATACTTTGATTTTGTTGTTGGTGGATTCTATGCGCGCATTTGATAATCCATGCTTTACTGTCGCAATGATTGCTTCTTTATGTCGTCTTATTTTTCTGCTTAATTCTACGAACGGTTTCAGTTTACTGCGGCATGCCCAGGACAACCATGCTTTCAATTCTTCATCAATCGTTTCCTTACTGCACTGAAACACTTTTCTAAGTCCTTCTTTCAATTGATACCCTCGAAACATCCTTGGATATAGATTCCGGATTTCATCCAAACAGGATATTTGATGTTCCGTCAGATTCTCAGGGTTCTTGCCAAGTGCATATTTGTAGCTTTTACCATGTTTTTCTGTTTTATTTACTTCTTCTTTTTTAGGTCGTCCTTTTTTTTGTTTTGGCTGTTCTTTCTCTTCCTGTTTCGCTTCACGCCATACTTCTTTTCGCAGTTCATCCATGCAATCGATTGCCCACTGAACCACGTGGAATCCATCTATACATCTTTCACAATTTGGTAGCCATTCTTCAATATAGCTCTGGATCCATCGGGCTCCGTCCGCTGATGCCAGCTCAATGGATTCTCTTTGTTCCTGTGTTAAGAGGGCAAAGAAGGAACTCAATACTTCTTTCCCTGTGCCTTTGCCTACCCAGATCACCCGACCTGTATCGTGATCTACAACGACCGTAACATATTTATGGCCCTTACGGTAACTGGTTTCATCAATACCGATTCGTTTAAGGTTCTTGAACCGTATGGAACTGTCCGGTTCAAGGCGATCCTTTGTACGGGAAAGGATCGTACCTACCGTACGCCAGTTAATACGCATGAGTTTTGATACTTCCGTACGATTGAGGTGTAAAGCCAGATAAGCAGCCTGTTGTTCAAATTCTTTGGTGAAACCGGAATGATGATAGGCCCATGGAACCTGTTCGGTATGAACTCCATGTTCAGGACATTGAATGCGATTCAAATCGGATAGGATGTATACGGTACAGGATCCAAGATCTAGAGCTCTCCAGGCTCTGCGTTCGGTCGTGGAATCATAGCCGCTGCATTTCCTGCCACAGATAGGGCAACGAGATCTTTGGCCTTTTGTGATATTGACATGGATATAGAGAGGAGAAGAGGATTGATCAAATTCTACATTTAATATCCGAATGCAATTGACATTGAGAATAGATTTTAGTAATTTTTTAAGTGCCATATGGTATTCCTTTCTTGATTGAGCACTTGAAAATTTACCATATGGTTTTTTTATATTCAAATATTCTTGTTTTATTCGATAGATAAAGGAAATATTCATCTTTTATGATCGAAATTCACCCACATTTAGTGCAGAAGAGCCCAAAATTTTGAAATTTTGTTCTTTTTTCTATAAAATTTTTAAAAATTTACTCTATGGCACAAAATTTGCTTGCAATAGGGTGTAAGCAACATCAAAGAAAGGAGGAAAGATATGTGCAGAATCATATTCGCTTCGCATGGAGATCTGTCCAAAGGGATGAAAAATTCAGTTTATATGTTAGCTGGATCCTTGGCTGATAACATTGAAACCTACTCTTTGTATCCCGGAGAGAGTCCGGACGACTATTATCAGACTTTGTTAAAGGAAATATCAGGAAGTGATGAGCAGGTGATTGTGCTGTGTGATATTAAAGGTGGAAGTGTACATACCACGATGGCACAGCTGACACAGTTGCAAAATGTTGTTGTTGTATCTGGAATGAACTTAGGGATGGCACTGGATATTGTTCTTCGGTATCGAGAAGGCCTGCCAAAAGAGAACTATGAGGAATTGGTGGACAGCTCGCGTGAAGGAATTACTTTGTTGACGAAATTAACCAACGAAAATGATGATGATTTCTAAAGGAGAGACAGATGATTAAATTATTTAGAGTAGACCACAGATTACTGCATGGACAGGTGGCATTTTCCTGGACCAGTGCATTAGGAGCCGATTGTATTTTAATCGCCAATGATTCCGTAATGAAAGATGACTTGCGTAAAACGTCTATTAAACTGGCTAAGCCTGCGGGCGTAAAACTGGTGATTAAAAATATTGACGATTCCATTCAGGCTTTAAATAGCGGTGTAACGGATAAGTACAAACTGTTTATCGTTGTAGAAAGTATTGCGGATGCTTATGAGCTTGCGAAAAATTGTCCTCAGATCAAATCTTTGAATCTGGGAGGAACAAAGCCACGAGAAGGAACTCGAAATGTGTCCAAGGCTATCAATGTAACCAAACAGGAAGAGGAACTGATTCAGAAGATGATCGATCAGGGAATCGACGTAGAAATCCGTATGGTTCCCAATGATACAAGTATAGATGCGCGTTCCGTTATTCAATAGGAAAGAGGTGTAGAGATGATTGTTCAGGCAATTTTATTAGGATGTATCGCGTTTATTGGAAAATGTGATCTGGCAACAGGTGACTGCTTAATTCAAAAACCCATCGTTTTGGGACCCCTGGTAGGTGCGGTATTAGGCGATGTGGAAAGCGGAATTAAAATTGGTGCTTTTCTGGAACTGGCTTTTATTGGTTCACAATCCATTGGTGCATTTATTCCACCCAATGTCATTGTCGGTGGTGTATTGGGAACTGCTTTTGCGATTACGACAGGTCGTGGAGCGGAGGTTGCTGTTACCTTAGCATATCCGATTGCCTTATTGGCTAGTGTGATTGATAATTTTATGTTTACAACCGTTCGACCGATGTTGGGAAAACTGGCAGACAGCTATGCGGAAAAAGGCAATCTGCGTGCTGTGGGCATGGTGCATATGGGAACGGGATTCCTTACTTGTGCCATTCTGGCTGTTTTGGTGGCTGCTGGTTTCCTGGTGGGAAGTTCTGCGATTGAAAATGTGGTAAATTCCATTCCAGAAGTCATTACGAATGGATTAACGATTGCCACTGGATTGTTACCGGCTCTTGGATTTGCCATGTTGGCACAGATGATCATGAACAAAAAAGTGGTAGCGTTTTTCTTCCTTGGATTCCTTTTGTCAGCCTATATGGGAGTTCCAGTCGTTGGTATTGCTGCTTTTGGTGTTCTTGCAGCCATGATCAAAGTAGATTTTAAAGGCAATGATACAGTACAGACAGAGATGGGAGGAGCAGACGATGACTTCTAAAAAGAACAGTGTAATCAATCAGGAAACAGGAATGATCACCAAAAAAGATATTATGAAGATGTTCTGGCGATCGTTTACCATTCAATTTTCATGGCATTATGAACGTCAGATGCATATGGGATTTGAATATATGATGATTCCAACGCTCAAAAAGCTCTACAAAGACGATCCGGAGCAGTTGAAGTTGGCAATGCAGCGTCATATGGAATTCTTTAATACGAACATGTACATCAGTACCTTTATTGGTGGTGTGACAATGGCGATGGAAGAAATGAATGTGAAAGACAAAAATTTCGATACTTCTTCCATTAACGCTGTTAAAGCTGCTTTGATGGGACCGCTGGCCGGAATTGGTGACTCGCTGTTTTTGGGAACCTTGCGTATTCTGGCAGTCGGTATTGGAACGTCATTAGCTATGCAGGGAAGTATTCTGGGACCTATTTTGTTCTTGTTAGTCTTTAATGTTCCGGCTATGCTGGTTCGTTATATCGGCGCTTTTAAAGGTTATGAAATCGGTGCGAATTATCTGAATAAAATTCAGGAATCCGGATTGATGGAAAAATTTATGTATGCGGCTGCCATTATTGGAGTTATGGTCATTGGCGGTATGACCAATGAGCTTGTTGTTGCCTCTACACCGTTGACAATTGGAACTGGTGATGGAGCCGTTGCGATTCAGGGTGTATTGGATGGCCTGATGCCAGGATTATTAAGTCTTTGTGCTTTGGGAATCTATTACAAGCTTCTGAACAAAAAAGTCAATGTGATCATTCTGTTATTGGGAACAGTGGTTGTTGGTATCCTTTGTTCCTGGGCTGGTATTTTAGGGTAATTTCCATGATTATCGATATGCATGCTCATCCCTGGCTGATGCAGGAAGTTTACACATCAAAGGGTGAGGTTTATACCAGTAAGAAGCAGATGGGATGGGACTTGATGTCCTGTCATGATCTGAGCATGACAAGAATTGAACTGAAAGATGCCCAGGTGGACAAAACCGTAATTTTGCCGCTGGACCTGACGACACAGGAAGGCGTTTTGATTCCGGATAATGAAAGTATCTTTCGTTTGGTGCAGAACAATGCCGATCTCTTTATCGGGTTTGCCAGTGTGGATCCCTGGCGAGAAGATCGAATGGAGGTTTTGAAACAGGCTTTTGAAGAGTACAATCTCAGTGGATTGAAACTGAATCCATCCCGTCAGCATTTTTATCCCAGCGATCCGATGATGAAAGAGATCTATGAATACTGCATACAACAAAACAAACCCATTATCTTTCATGCAGGTTTGTCCTGGGAGCCAAATGCACCTATGAAATTTTCAAGACCTTTGGAATTTGAAGAGGTGGCCATACAGTATCCGGACCTGCGTATGAGCCTGTCCCATTTTGGATGGCCATGGATCCATGAAACAGCCGCATTGTTGATCAAATATCCAAATGTCTATACGGATACGGCTATGTTGTATATGGATTCGCCGCGAAAGTTTATGAAAGATATCTTTGAACAACAATTAGGATCGCTGTGGTTGGAAAACAATCTAAAAGATAAGGTGATGTTTGGATCCAACAGTCCTCGGTTTAAACCAAGACGAATCAAATATGGACTGGAGCAGTTAGATTTACGGCCGGAAACTCGCGAAAAGATCATGGGGAAGAATGCGTTACGCTTTCTTGGATGGGAAAAGTAAAATGATAAAAACATATAAAGAAAATATCACAACACATAAAGAGTTTGAGATGATTCCCATTACAGATTTAGTTCGAAAAAGAGTGGAAGAATCTAGAATACAGGCAGGAATTGTCTATGTGATCACAGCACATACCTCTTCTGGCATTATTGTCAATGAAAATCTACCCTGTCTGATGACAGACATTGAAGAAACATTGGAACGGTTGGTACCGTTGGATCATGACTATGCACATTCTCATTTTCTGTTAAGCTACGGAGCAACAGGTGGCAATGCACCGGGACATTTAAAATCTATGCTTTGTGGCAATCATACGGTGATGGTTATAGAAAAAGGGAAAATAGAATGTGGACAGGCGCAAGATATTTATTTTGCGGAATTTGATGGGCCACAAGCCAGAACGATATTCATTCATATACAAGGAGAACAGGAGGAAAAATAAAATGTATAATTTTGATGAAAACAGAGTGCGTACTGAACATACAAATGGAGTGAATCTTGTACCCGAGGTTGAAAAAATCGTGGATCAGATTTGTGAGGAAGGGTACTCCAATATCTTTTTAATTGGAATCGGAGGAACTTTATTATATGCCGGACAAATCATGCATACGGCCAAACAGTTAGGATGCACATTACCGATTTATCTGGAAAATGCGCAAGACTTTATGTATGAAGGCAATGCGAACTTCAATAAAGATTCCGTTGTCGTCATTGCATCGCTTTCTGGGCATACAGTCGAAGTAGAAGCGGCAGTAGACAAAGCTCATGAAGTGGGAGCCCGTGTGATAGGATATGTTGAGGTTTTGGATACACCATTAGCCAGTAAAGCAGATTATCTGGTGAACACCTTTGGCGGTGAATATTATTGGTGGTATACCGTTGTTCTTCGTTTTATGAAAAATGCCGGACAGTTTGATCAATATGATCAGTTCTATGCAGAGTTGAAAAATATGCCGGAGAATGTAGTGCAAATTTATAAAGATGCAGATGCTATGATGAAGGAATATGCAGAGAAATACTGTGATGAACCACTGACGTATCTGATTGGTTCCGGAAATTTGGAAGATTGGGCCGTATGTTATGGCATGTGTATTATGGAAGAAATGCAATGGATGCGTACACGTCCTATCTCGGCAGCGAATTTCTTCCATGGAACACTGGAAGTCATCGAACGAGATATTCCTGTGATTTTGATCAAGGGAGAAGACAAGACACGTCCGGAAATGGATCGAGTTGAAAAGTTTGTACATCGTGTTAGTGCCAAAGTAACAACCTTCGATACTAAAGATTTTAAACTAAATGGAATCAGTGATGAATTTAGAGGTATATTATCGCCAATTGTGATGCGTTCGGCCTTTATGAGATTGAATGTACATCTGGAACATTGTAGAAGACATCCTATCGATATTCGTCGTTACTATAAAGCATTGGATTATTAAAATAAAAGGGAAGCCTGGAGGCTTCCTTTATTTGGTGAATCGTTTTCTTCGTTTTGTGGATTGAATAAACAGACGTTTCATTTCTTCGACGTCTTCCTGATCCAAGACATCCCTAAAGTGTTGGATCGAGGCGATAAACTGGTCTGTTTCATCTAATAAGATTTCTTTGTTTAATAAGAATAATTCGCTCCATAGATCTTCGTTGATTTCGGCAATACGAGTCAGATCGCGGAAGCTGTCACCGGTATATTCTACAAGATGTGCATTTTCATGCGTGTTCATCAGGCTGACCGCAATCACATGGGTCAACTGGGATAAAAAGCCGATCATGCGATCATGTTCTTCAATACTCAGGGTACTGATGTTTTTAACGCCTAAAATCACCCCCAGCTGTTTGGCTAGTTCGATCGCTTCCGGAGTATTTTGGTCAGTTGGTACAACGATATAGTTGGCCTGATCAAAAATGGTTTCATCGCTAAACTGTATGCCTCTGGATTCTCTACCGCACATGGGATGAATGCTGATGAGCTCTAAATCCTCTCTTAAAACGGCTTGTACCGGTTTGATGATATTGCTTTTGACACCGCTGATATCCATGAGAATTGCTTTATCTTTGCAGGCATGCTGGTATTGTCTGATCCAAGGCAAAATCTGTGTTGGGTAAAGAGCAATGATGATCAGATCGCATTCTTTTAACAGGGTTTCCGGTTCTGTCGTGCCTTTTTGAATGATCTGATTCTGTAAGGCAATATCCAGTGTTTCCTGGGATCGTTCAAAACCATAAACCGTATAGCCTTTATGGCTTAAACGACTGGCAAAGCTGGCGCCCATGACACCCAGTCCAATGATTCCGATTGTTTTCATACGTTTTCCACCTTTCCATGAATTTTACAAATATCATCGAAAAATGTCGGATAACTTTTTGTGATGGCTTCAGCACCTTGAATCACAGAAGGATATTTTGCACAAAGGCCGAAAACGCTCATCGCCATCACGATACGATGATCATTATGTCCATCAATGATAACGTCTTTGCGATCATAGGCTTCTTTACCATAGATGGTGATCGTATCTTCGGTAGATGAAATATCAACACCCCACTTTTTTAATTCCGATTCCATAGCTTCAATACGATCGCTTTCTTTGATGCGAAGTCGCTTTGCGTGAATGAAGTGCGTGCATCCTTTACAGAAGCTTGCCAGTACACAAAGAATAGGGCCAAGATCCGGGCAATTGGCCAGATCAATGGTCTGTGCCTGTAACGGTTGATGGGTAACGGTAATTTGATTGTTTTTGATGGATACCTTGGCACCGGCATTTTGTAATTGTTGTAAGATGGCTTTATCTCCCTGCATGGAGTCAGGATCCATATTCGTAATCGTTAATTCACTTTGTAGAGATGCTAACACCCCAAAGAAAGCCATTTGGGAATAATCGCCTTCCACATGAACATTTTTTGCCTGATAGTGCTGACTGCCGGGAATGCTATACGTATTTCCTTTTTGATAAATCGTTATACCGAAATTCTTTAACATTTGCAGGGTCAAATCTACATAACTTTTGGATTCAAACGGTTCTTGAATCGTTATTGTACTTTCCTTTGGAAGTAAAGGAAGTGTGAATAAAAGTCCGCTGATAAACTGACTGGATACATTACCTGGAATCGTATAGTGGTTCTCTTTTAATGCACCCTGAATTTCAATATGATCCTCTTCCTGTATAAAGGAAAGATTTTGCTGGTCGAATAAAGTTTGGTAGATATCCATAGGACGTTTCATCAGTCGTCCTTGTCCGATAAAAGTCACTTTTTGGTTTGTTAAGGAAGCTACCGGAATCAAAAAACGCAATGTGGATCCAGATTCGTGGCAATCACAGAGGATGTTTTGTACCTGTACTTGTAAGTTGGTTCCATGAACGATGTAGTTGTCCTCTACTTGTTCGATTTTTGCACCTAATGCCTGCATGCACGAAATGGTAGCTTCAATATCTTTGGAAGGCGTGATCCCGGAAAGCGTACTGCACCCTTTGGCTAATGAGGCACAAATCAAAGCACGGTGGGCCATGGACTTGCTGCTGGGAATGGCGATAGTTCCATGGACTTTGGAAGGATAGATCTTAACTTTCATACTGTTCTCCTTCAAAGGGTGCCAGAGCCGCTTTTGACATCCAGGCATCTAATAAGCCAAAGCTTAACATGTTATCAACGACGATACGGGCGCGATGAATGATGCAGGGGTCGTGGCGACCGACGATCTGCAGCTTTACATTTTGTTTGGTTGCGTAATCGACGGAATCTTGTACTTTATAAATGGAAGAAGTCGGTTTGACACAAGTATGAATGAGAATTGGCATTCCGTTGGAGATTCCTCCATTGATTCCGGCATTGTTGTTGGTTGATGTACGAATCTGGCCATCAAAATAAAAAGGATCGTTTGCCTGACTTCCTTTTAAATTCGCAAAGCCAAAACCTAAACCAAAGCTGATGCCTTTAACAGCGGGAATAGAATATAAAATCTGTGTCAATGTACTTTCCAAGGCTCCAAAGATGGGATCGCCGATTCCTGCCGGATAACCGGTGATGGCTGTTTCTAAAATACCGCCAATTGAATCGCCTTCTTTTTGTGCCTGTAAAGCAGCTTCTTTCATCGGTTCTTCCATGGCTGCATCTAATACGGCAAACTTCATCTGGTTAACTTGTTGAATCTGTTGATTTAAAACGTCAATATCCTGACTAAAAGGAATGTCTTTTAAGTTGTATAACTGTTCCATGTGAGAGCCAATCTGGACACCTTTTGCCATTAAGATTTGTTTGCAGATATTTCCCGCAGCGACCATGCAGGAGGTCAACCGACCTGAAAAATGACCACCACCACGATAATCCTGATAACCGTTGTATCGTTCAAAGGCAGTATAATCCGCATGGCCGGGGCGCAATCGTCCCTTGATCTTTTCATAATCCTTTGAATGTTGGTCTTTATTGGCAATCAACAGAGTTAAAGGCGTACCCGTTGTATAACCATTGAAAAAACCAGATACAATCTCCGGATGATCCTCTTCATGGCGTTGCGTAGAAATCAAGCCTACAGCTCTACGCTTTTCCATGTCATCATATAAAAAGTCTAAGTCGATCTTAAAACCACTGGGAAGTCCATCCAAGGTCACACCGACACAAGGACCATGACTTTCACCAAAGATCGTCATTGTGATATTGTTTCCGATACTATTTTTCATAGGGACCTCTTTCTAATACGTTTCGGATTTGTTCGTATGTCATCTCTTCAATCTCAAAAGTTCCTGCCTGTCTAACTTTTACGATACTGACCGTTTGTGCACTGCTTTTTTTGTCATGTTGAATATAGCTCATTAAAGTATCAATGTCATAATCGGGAACTTTAGGCAGATCGAGTCGTTTATAGATCGATAAAACACGCTCTTTTAATGGCTGATCTTCAATAAAGAACAACATTCCCATTGCCACACATTCTCCATGCAGATAGGTATCGAGTCCATAGGCACCTTCAATCGCATGACCAATAGTGTGCCCAAAATTTAAGATTTTTCGCAAGCCACTTTCTCTTTCATCTTGTTCAACAACTTGTCTTTTTACATTGATAGAACGCTCAATGATCTGTGGAATATCAAGTGTGTCTTGTTCAAAAAGTTCGACAAGCTTTTCATCTTGAATCAACCCGGTTTTTAAAGCTTCCACAAGTCCATTATGAATTTGTCTTTGAGACAGCGTAGAGAGAACATTCGGATCAATGATTACACCTTTTGGTTGATGAAAAGCACCAACGATATTTTTATAAGAAGCCACATCGATGGCTACCTTACCGCCCACACTGGAATCGACCTGTGCCAATAAAGTAGTGGGAATATTATAGAAATCAATGCCGCGCATATAACTGGAGGCCACAAATCCTGCCAAATCACCGGTCACACCACCACCGATAGCTACAATCGCATCTTTTCTTGTCATATCATGATCAATACATTGTTTTAATAGATTTTCATATTGTGAAAAGCACTTGGATGCTTCTCCCTGGGGGAAACGAATCACAAAGCTGTTTGGACACTGGTCTTTGATCTTTTGTATCCATTGTTCCGGAATCGCATCATCGGCAATCAAAGCCAGTTTTCGATTATCATCGAGTATTGTATCTATATGAGAAAGAGCACCACTTTCAATTAAGATCGGATAAGATCGATCTTTAAGATTAACTGTCATTTTCATATGTTTCACCTCTGCATTATGATACCATGAAAATGGATTCATGATGTAAAGAATGAAAGATTTTCAAAATAAATGAAAAAAGGACTCCTTGAGTCCTTAAAAATTATCTAATGAAATATGATCTTTTAAGATCTGTAAAAAATCATTTAGATTTTCAGTTTTCAATAATAAACTCTGAAGTTGGGGGTTGTGCATCATTTCTACAAAGGTATCGTAGAGCTTTTCAATATCTTTTTTAGATTCATCGGATAACCCTAACATTAAAATAATTTGTGCTGTATCTTTACCAGACCAATGAATAGGTTCATCCAATA
The DNA here is from genome assembly GCF_036552745.1 of Faecalicoccus sp. Taxonomy (NCBI): domain Bacteria; kingdom Bacillati; phylum Bacillota; class Erysipelotrichia; order Erysipelotrichales; family Erysipelotrichaceae; genus Faecalicoccus; species Faecalicoccus sp. The sequence continues at coordinate 13,942 of NZ_JAXKBY010000114.1, read as the reverse complement.
TTCCTATAGCTATCTTACTTTTAAGCGAACACATTTCCAAAGGGTGGGGAATTGCAATGACTCCATCCATTACTGTAGAAACCTTGTTCTCTCTTTCAAATACACTTTTTTCAAAACGTTCATCTACATATCCGGCATTTCGAAGGAGCTCACAGAGTATATGAATAATTTCTTTTTTATTGTGGACATGTGTGTGAACAAATAACTTAGGATCAAAAAAGTTTTGAATTTGATCTACAGGATGCATATTGCTCATAGTAAGAGCGCGAGTGATATTCTCAATATCTTTTCTTAATAAGGGCATTTCAACAGTTACGCATGGAATCTTTGTATTAGATAAGGGAACCGTAGAGATTATGCAGTCCACTGATTCTAAATCCATATCTTCCAATTCATTGGAAGGAGCCACCTTGATGATATCAATATTATTTGAGAACAATTTGCTGATTTTGGCGGATAAAAAGCTCCCAGTTGCATAGCCATTATCATAGAGAATCATTACTTTTTTATGTTTTGAATTCCTTAAATCAAAATATCGTTCAATAGCTGCACCGATATGAAGGGAAATATACCCAATTTCATCATCGCTGAGATCAAAAGGTTCATTCTTAAAAACTTGTTTAATTACCGTTTCAGTAACTTCATAAGAAAGAATATAGTTATTTTTGATCGTATTCAATAAAGGATTCTTCTTATGTAAATCTAAATAATGTGTATTGAGTATAGACTGAAGATGATGGTTTAAATCTCTTTCCAAAATATAGTCAGATCTTAAATCAAAATGATAAAGCTCATAGATCATATTGATGATACTAGAAACAATTTGATGTACATAATCAATATTCGCATGGTTGTTTAAAAGCTCATTGGTATTGGATATATAATGCGAATAAATGTAGTTTTTTTCGCTTTCGCTAAAACGAGTATGAAATGTTGATTCTATACATTCAATCAATGGCGAAAGAAGGTTTTGAGTCTGACTATCTACAGAAAAGTCATGGCTCTCCATATTTTGATCTGCCTGAATTCTTGATACGGATAAGGCAATATGAAGAATCAGGTTTCTAAGATTGTAGTCTGAAAAGTGCATGCCGTTTTTCTTGTTGAAATCTGTGACCAGCTCTTGGATCTGCTCAAATTCTAAATCTTTTAGAAGCGCCTGCTGCTCATTTGAAAACTTAGATACATAAGCATTGTAATTGGATGTGACCAAATCTATGATGCAATTTCGCTTATTTATTTCAGAGCCTTCAATTTTGTAACCTACATTGGGCTTATTTTTGAGGGTTAAATCATATTTTTGAAGAATCAAACGTACAGTCTTTAGATAGCTAATAATCGTATTGATGCTTACAAATACTTCATTGGCAAGATCGTCTTGTGTTTTGAAATCATCTGAGTAAAGCATATAGATGATAATGTGATTAATTCTTTTATCTACAGAATCTAAACTTCCATCTGGCGTTGTATCATTCTGCAATAGGATCAATGAATCTTCGGGAATTTCCAAAATATAACCATTCCCTCTTTTCGTCAAAATCTTAGCATTCCATGGTGCCAGTTCTTCGTTGAGGATGCGGATGTCATTGCGTAAAGTTCTCTTGGAAATCTGAAATTTTCTAGCTAGCTCTTCAGGGGAAAGGGGTCCTTTTTGAGAAGCGAGGAAAGTAAAAATTTCTTGTAAGCGATTATAAGAAAACACGGACACACCTCCTAATCATCCATATTTATTATAACTTTTGTGAAAAAAGATAGCATTATAAGTCATTGCCAACTCAAATGGCAATTTTAGAATAGAATATATTATAAACTACTGCCATTTCAAACGGTAAATGCTTGTCTTTTATTTAAACATTAAACAGAATAGAATGGAATCAGAAAATGAAAGGCCTTTCAATCTAACGAAAGATGCATATTTTGCAAAGAGGAGGAATTACGTTGAGTACAATTAAAGTAGGAGTTATCGGAGTAGGACAGATGGGAACCTACCATGCGCAGATTTATCAGAAGTTGCCACAGGTAGAATTGGTAGCGCTTTGTGAATTTAATGATACAAGAAGAGAGCAGTTGAAAACTGAATTCCCTGGTGTTGCTTTATATAAGGATTATAAAGATCTTTTAGCAGACAATAGTATTGAAGCTGTAAGTATTGTATTGCCAGACAATTTACATAGAGAAGCTGTGGAGCTTGCGGTAAAAGCAAATAAGCATATTCTTTTGGAAAAACCATTAGCGAAAGAATTAGAAGATGGAAAAGCTTTGTATGAAATCACAAAAGACTATGGCAAAGTGTTTACAACAGGTTTCTTGTTGCGATTTGATCCACGTTTTGCGATGATCAAGGAACGTTTAGATAGCGGAGAATTAGGTGATATCATCCACTGTTATGTGCGTAGAAACTCACCAATTATTGGTCCAAGACGTTATATCGGAGCTAGTGATTTGAGCATGCATGTAATGATTCATGATATTGATTATCTGAACTGGTGGATTGGATGTCAGCCAGTAAAAGTGTTTGCTAAGAATCGTAGTGTATTGTTGAAAGAAAATGGCATGAATGATGTTATTTATGCCATCGTAACCTATGAAAATGGTACGGTTGCATGCATGGAAGCTTGTTGGACATTGCCGGAAAATTCCCCAACAATCATTGATGATAAAGTTGAATTAGTGGGAACAAAGGGTGTTGCTTACGTTGATTCTTGTGACTATGGTGTACGTTTTGTATCCGAAAAAGGAATTGAATATCCGGATAGCCGTCACTGGTATTATGTCAATGGCGAAGTTTGTGGAGATTTAGCCGAAGAAGTTATGGCTTTTGTTAATAATGTAGCTTCTAACACAAAATCAATTATTACACCTAAACAGTCTTATGATGCATTGCGTGTAGTTGATGCAATTGAAAGATCAATCAAAGAAGGTAAAGAAGTTGAATTGTAACTAACAAGAAGGGAGAGTATATGTCAAACAATGTCTCGTTGCGTGTGAAAGCGCAGCGTCTAGGTGGTAAGTTAAGCGCCATGGTTCTTCCTAACCTGGGTGCCTTTATGGGATGGGGTATCTTAACGGCTTTAGGAATTTGGCTTGCGAATGATACATTAAAAGGTTTTGTAGCTCCTGTATTGACTTATCTTCTTCCGGTACTAATCGGTGTTGCCGGAGGGAAGATGGTCTATGGAGAAAAAGGAGCTGTTATAGGAGCCTTTACTACTATGGGAGTTGTCATTGGTGCGAATATTACGATGTTGTTAGGAGCAATGATCATTTCTCCAATTGCAGCATGGATATTGAAAAAAGTGGATGGTGTGATTGAACCGCACATTCCTGTTGGGTTTGAGTTATTGATTGGGAACTTGACAGTTGCGATTCTGGGTGCCATTATTGCGGTATTTGGTTGTGTCGTATTAGCGCCAGCCATTACATCACTTTCCGGTTTCTTTGCAGCTGGTGTGTCAGCTTTGGAAAACAATAATCTGTTGCCTTTGACAGCTATCTTTATTGAACCGGCTAAAGTATTATTTTTAAATAATGCGATTGGTCAGGGGATTTTGACACCATTAGGAACTACTCAGTTGGATGAATTGGGTAAATCTGTATTGTTCTTATTGGAATCCAATCCGGGACCAGGTTTGGGAATTCTGTTAGCCTACTGTCTGTTTGGAAAAGGAAATTCCAAAGCAAATGCATATGGAGCCACGGTGATTCATTTCTTTGGTGGTATTCATGAGATTTATTTCCCATTTATTTTGATGAAACCGGTATTGGTTATTGCGGCTATTGCCGGAGGTATCGTAGGAACATTCCTGTTTACGTTATTTGGAGTAGGATTAGTAGGTGTTAGTTCACCAGGAAGTATCATCACAATCATGATGATGTCTGCTGCCGGCGATCAGTTAAAAATCTTATTAGCCGTTCTTGCCTCGGCTGCTGCCAGTGGTATTGTAGCTTCTATTATTTTAAAAGGCTCTAAAGATGTAGATGAAGCGGAAGTTAACAAGAGCTTAAAAGAAGCAGCTAAGACAATGGAATCTTTGAAAGGTAAGAAATCTAGAATCTCTTCTGTCTTTGAAGATAAGGAACAAGAGGTTGATTATAGTGCTATAAAAAAGGTTCTTTATGTATGTGATGCCGGATTGGGGTCTTCAGCTATGGGAGCCAGCGTGATTGCGAAAAAGTTGAAGAAAGCTGGCATAACTGATATTGGTGTTGAACATGCCCGTGTCATGGATCTTCCTAGAGAGGATGCAGATATTATCGTAACGCATGTTTCATTAAAAGATGTAGCTCACGAAAAACAGCCGGATATCAAAATTATTTCTATTGAAGACTATCTGAATGCACCGGAATATGACGAACTGGTGAATAATATCGTTTCATCAAGAAATAAATAAACAAAAGGCAAGGATCCTCCGGTTTTGGATTCTTGCCTTTCATTGAAGAAAGCAGGGAAAATATGTTAAAAGCACTTGTTTTTGATTTTGACGGTGTCATTGTAGATACAGAAGCAGAATGGTATTATATATACAAAGAATGGCTAAAAAAAACATATGATTATGATTTGAAAGTCAATGATTATTTAGTGTGTGTGGGAGCCAACAGTCAGAACCTGTTTCGATTTATTAAAAAAGAATTGGGAGATCATGTTCCTATTGAAGAATTTGAAAAAGAAGCAACACAGGACTATATTGAAAGAACCAATCGCCTTCCGGCGATGGAAGGTGTTAAAGAGTTGATCATACGGGCCAAATCAGAGGGGTTAAAATTAGCAATTGCAACTTCGGCAACGCGAAAAAAGCCTTTTACACAATTAAAAAGGTTAGGCTTATTGGACTATTTTGATGCTTTTTCGACTGCTGAATTAAGCGAGAATATAAAGCCGGCGCCTGATATTTTTCTTAAAGCAGCTGAATTATTGGATTGTAAGCCGGAGGAATGTCTGGCTATTGAAGATTCTTTGAATGGGCTTATTGCGGCGCAAAGAGCTTCTATGCCGTGTTTGATCGTTCCTAACATGATTACAAAAGATAGTCCGTTTACTGGCTATTATAAAATGGTTAACTCTTTAAAGGATATAGATTTGAGCGAGATCGAATCATATTTTTTAAAAAAAGAATAAAGGGAGGATAAACAGATGCTGGAAAAGATTTCAGAAGAAAATATAAGTATTGGAGTTCATGCAACAGATTGGGAAGATGCCATACGAAAATCAGCACAGTATTTGCTGGAAACAAAAAAAATAGAAAACAGTTATATTGATGCAATGATTGAAACTGTACATAAGATTGGACCGTATATCGTATTAGGCAATCACGTAGCTTTAGCACATGCTAGACCGGAATGTGGAGTAAATCAGTTATCTGTGCATTTTACAACATTAAATCCTCCTGTACCTTTTGGAAGTGAAAAATTTGATCCTGTTTCTTTGGTAATCACATTAGCAGCAGTAGATGCTGATAGTCACCTTGAGTTAATCAGTGAATTAGCAAATGTATTGATGGATGAAGAAAATGTTGATAAGCTTGTAGAGTCAAAAAATGCCTCAGAATTTTTGAGGCTGCTTAATGAAATGAAGGAAGAATAAATTTATGATCATAACATTTGATATTGGAGGAACATCTATAAAATATGGACTTATAGATGAAAAAAAGGGTGAATTAACATTTGTAGAACGTGGTGAAGTAGATACAGATGCCAAGGTTATCAAGGGGCCGGGTATTTTAAAAAAAGTAGAATCAATCATTCAGGAAAATCAAAAGACTTACGAAATCAAAGGAATTGCTATTTCGACTGCAGGTATGGTGGATGCGCAGAAAGGTTCAATCATTTATGCAAATGAAAACATTCCGGAATATACAGGAATGGGATTAAAAGCCTATTATGAGCGTGTATTTGGCATTCCATGCTGGATGGAAAATGATGTAAATGCTGCAGCGTTAGGAGAAGCAGTTTTTGGAGCAGCTCAGGGAGCACAAAGTGCGCTGATGTTAACAATCGGCACAGGTGTAGGTGGAGCATTGATCATTGATGAGCAAGTATATCATGGTTATAGTGGTAGTGCCGGAGAAATTGGGTATATGTGGCTGAATGGAAAGCATTTTGAAAATACAGGTAGCACGACAGCTTTGGTGCATTATGTAGAGGAAAAGACATCTCAAAAAGGACTGAACGGCAAAATCATCTTTGAAAGAGCCAAGCAGGGTGATTTAATGTGCGTAGAGGCTATTGATGTACTTTGTAGAAACATCATACAAGGCATCAGTAACTGTGTTTGTTTATTCAATCCTCAGGTAGTGGTTCTTGGTGGGGGAATTATGGCTCAAAAAGAGTATTTAGAGCCTATTATGCAAAAATATATGCAGAAATTTTTGAACGAAGAGATGTATAGGAATACAACTCTGAAATTCGCAACTCTACAAAACCAGGCTGGTATGGCTGGAGCTTATGCATATTGGCTTAAACAAGAACTATAAAATGGGACCTGTTGAAACAAACAGGTTCTTTTTGAATTCCGTGCTTGACTTGTCTTTCAAAACAAGGTATTTTGATACCAATGACACAAGAAGAAAAACAAGAAAGAAAACAGAAAACACGCCATACATTGAATGAGCTTTTAGTTGGATTGTTTAATTATATTCTATATATTGAAGCCAATAACCTGAAACAAAAGGGTGTAGAGCTATCGATTACAGAAGTTCATATTCTGGAAAGAATTCAAAGAGCCAGTTCCAATACGATGAGCCATTTAGCCAGAAGTTTAATGGTGACATCAGGGACTTTGACAACCAATGTTTCTCGTTTGGAAAAGAAGGGTTATGTAGAACGTTATCGTGATGAAAATGATCGTAGAATTGTCCGATTAAGAAATACACCTAAAGCGTTGGATGTACTAAAGATTCATGATGAATTCCATGCGAATATGATCGATAAAGCTATTGGTGATCTAGGTTTGGAAGAAAATGAAGTCTTAAACGAGGCATTGGAAAATATCTTAGAATATTTCAGCGATGAATATTCGGATCAAAAGAGAGGAGCATAAACTGCCGCAAGGCAGTTTTTTTGTCAAAACTTTACACATATAAAGACAAGAAATAATCATAAAATCAATTGTAAAGTTAAGTGTAAAAAGAATTTCAAAATAAATTTGATTTTAAAATGTCAATTATATTGACATAAACTGACATATTGATATACTTACTATGTAAGCGCTTAAAATTTGAATCATGTAATGAAAGGAGAAAGGATATTGTATTGACCGTCAGATGAGTCTCTACAATATATCAAGAAGAAGAATGTGATAAAAAAAGAATATGATGTTATTGTTGCTGGTGGAGGAATGTCGGGCACTTGTGCAGCAATTGCAGCTGCTCGCAATGATATGAGTGTTCTGTTGATTGATCAGAACGGATATTTAGGAGGCACGTTAACTGCAAATGGTGTAGGACCTATGATGACTTTTTTTGCAGGAGAAAAACAAGTTATTCAAGGTATTGGAGAAGAAATCGTAAAAAGGTTAAAAGAAAGAGGGTATTCGCCAGGGCATGTTTATGACTCTACCCATTATATTTCTTATGTGACACCTTTTTCTGCGGAAGGATTAAAAATAGTTTTAGATGAAATGGCTATAGACAGTAATGTTACGCTCTTATATCACACCTATATTATCGGTATAAATAAAAACGGGAATACAATTAAATCGATTGATATTGTAAATAAGGATGGCATATCTACTATAAATGCAAAAATCTTTATTGATGCGACAGGAGACGGTGACTTAGCTGTTGAGGCCGGCATTCCATTTACATTAGGTAGAGAATCAGATAATGCAACTCAACCGTTAACAATGAATATGAAAGTATATGGAGTTGATACAAGTAAATTGAAGAAAACAGTTTTACAGAATCCAAAGAAATTTCCAAGGCTAAACAGAGATATAGAAGTGATGAAAAAAGTAGAAGCATTATCATTTGTAGGCTTTGAAGAAGAGTTCAAAAGGGCGAAGGAATTAGGAGAGATAACAATACCTCGAGAAGATGTATTATTCTTTGAAACCAGTACACCAGGTGAATATATTATCAATACGACTAGGATCATTAATGAAAACGGTGCCTCAGCTCTAGGATTGACGAATGCAGAAATCATAGGACGTAAACAATGTGAAGAGTTATACAAGTTTCTTATAAAATACGTTCCAGGTTTTGAAAACTCTAAGATTGCTTATACCGGTCCTAGTGTGGGTGTAAGAGGATCGAGACAGATTCAAGGAGTTTATAAGTTAACAGGTGAGGATCTATTGGAACAAAAAAGATTTAACTCAGTCATAGCTCATTCTGGCTATCCGATAGATATTCATAATCCTAAAGGAGAAGGAACACTGTCTGTACACGTAAATAAACAAGAAGAGAGTAAAGAAGCAAAATTCGATCGTTCGACTTTTGATAGTTATTATTCAATTCCATATGAAATTATGATCACAAAAGAAATTCAAAATTTGATTGTGACCGGAAGGTGTGTCTCCGCCTCTTTTGAGGCACAGGCAGCAATCCGTACAACGCCAACAATGACAGCATTGGGGCAAGCAGCTGGTACTGCTGCTGCATTAGCAATACAAACAAATCAATCTGTTAATAAAATAGACATTAAAAACCTTCAAAATCTTTTGATTGCGCAAGGTAGTTATATTGAGAAAAAATAAGAGGGAGAAAATATGGAAACTATCCAGTTAATAGGAATTTTATTGGTGTTTTTTATAATGGTAGGTCTGATGATGGCAAGAAAGCTACCAACTATTATTGCTTTACCAGTAATGGCAATAGCTATATCTTTTATAGCGGGTGTAACATTTATGTCTTCTGATCCTGAAAAATTTACGATTGTAAAAGATGTATTAGAAGCAGGTTCAATGAGAATGTCAACGGCTATTTCAGGTTTAGTATTTGGTGCGATTTTTGGGAAAGTACTTTCAAAAGTTGGAGTTACAGAGACTATTATAAAAAAAGCTGCTGAGTTAGCTGGAGACAAAGCATTGCCGATAGCACTTGTGTTTTTGGCAGTATGTTCGGTAATTTTTGCGGCTAGTAACGGATTAGGAATGGTGATTTTGGTTGGAACAATTATTATTCCAATTATGATTTCTGCAGGATTGTCTCCTATGATTAGTGGAATTATTCTATTATTATCTAGTGCCATTGGGGTAACATTCTCTGTGAATACACTTGCAGTTTACTTAGATGTTTTAAAGTTGGATTTAGATGTCGTGACAGGTTATTCTTGGATGGTTGGACTTCCTTTAATTATCGTATCTGTAATTATGATTATTTATTATATCCAGTTTCAAGGAAAAACAAGTAAAGCTTGGGCTATGCCTAATAATGCAAGAAATGGACAACAGGTTCGAGCAATTGCATTAATTTCACCGATTGTTCCGGTGGCATTAGTTTTTGCGTTTAAGGTACCTTTAATTGCATCCATACTAATTGGGATAGTAGTTGCTTTGGTATTATCTACTCCAAAAAATCCAATTCATGTTGTTTCATCTGCATTTGTTGAAGGAATTCAAGATGTTGCAGGTGCAATGGGATTAATGATTGGTATCGGAATGTTACTAAATGCTGTAATGTCCAGCGAGGTATCTGCTATCTTGTCACCGGCTATTTCTTTAGCAATTCCTAAAAATCAATTAATGTTTGTCTTGATTTTTGGCTTATTGTCACCATTAGCTATTTATCGAGGACCTCTAAATGTTTGGGGATTAGGATCGGGGATAATATCATTGTTAGTTGCAAGTGGTATGAATCCTGTTGCTGCAATGGTAGCACTTCGTCTAGATTCAAATGTACAAGCAGTGTGTGATCCAACAAATTCACATAATGTATGGATTGCAGATTTCACGAAAACAGATGTAAATGAAATTTTAAAGAAGACTATTTTATGGATTTCGGTTTCAACGCTAATTGGGTTAATTGTATCGTCATTTTTCCTATACTAGAAATTTGAGGTGTTAAAAGTGGGAAAGAAAGTTAGAATTGGCATTGATGTAGGAGGAACTTTTACAGATGCTGTAGCTATAGATAATGAAACATATGATGTTATTGCGAAGATGAAAATTCCTACTACACATAAGGATGGTGTAGCAAAAGGTATTGTAACAATCATTCAGAAGTTATTGTCTGAAAATAATATACTTCCTGAAGATGTTAGTTTTATTGCCCATGGGACAACACAAGCCACAAATGCATTATTAGAAGGCGATGTAGCAAAAGTAGGTATAATCGGCATGGGAACAGGAATGGATGCTCGTTCTGCAAAAAAAGAAACATCCATTGAACATATTGAATTAGCACCTGGAAAATATTTAACATCTACTCATGAATTTATTGATTCTTCAGAAATAAATGACGAGATGTTGGGGGAAATAATCAGTAAATTAAAAGATGCTGATTGTGAGGTAATTGTTGCATCCGAAGCATATTCAGTAGATGATCCGGAAAACGAGAACAAAGTTATAAAAAAGGCGCAGGAGCTGGGTATGTTCTCAACAGGAGGACATGAAATTTCACAACTTTATGGATTAAAAATGCGAACTCGAACTGCTGTGGTAAATGCCTCATTGATTCCGAAAATGATGCAGACAGCAGATATGACAGAAAAAGCAGTACAAGATACTAAAATTAAGTCCAATTTAATGATTATGAGGGCGGATGGTGGAGTTATGAGCATTAATGAAGTTCGTCAACGTCCAATTTTAACGATGCTTTCTGGTCTAGCAGCTGGTGTTGCCGGAGCTCTAATGTATGAAAAAGTTTCGGATGGAATTTTCTTTGAGGTTGGAGGGACATCTGTTGATATCTCAGTCATTAAAAATGGAAAAGTAATGATCAAGTATGCACAAGTGGGAGGACATAAAACATATTTGCGTTCCCTTGATGTTCGGACATTAGCAGTGGCTGGTGGATCTATGATACGAGTTAGAAATGGGGAAATCTGTGATGTTGGTCCGCGATCAGCTCATATTGCGGGTTTAGATTATGAGTGTTTTACAGATGCAGAGAATTTAAAAGATCCACTTATATCTTTTGTTTCTCCCCGTCAGGGAGATCCAGATGAATATGCGATTATTACCGGGGAAAAGGGTATCTCGTATTCTTATACTTTAGCAGGTGCAGCTAATCTCTTAGGATATGTTCCAGCTGGAGATTATGCACAAGGAAATCAAGAAAGTAATATTGTCGCATGGAAGGCATTGGGAGATTATTTACATATATCTGCAGAGGAAGCAGCGCAAAAAGTAATTGATTTGGCAATTTCTAAATTAGAGCCAGTCGTACAAGAATTAATCAACGAATATGAAATTGATCCTGGATTTGTGATGTTGGTTGGAGGCGGTGGCTCAGGTGCAGTTGTAGTTCCAGCGCTTGCTAAAAAGCTAGGCTATAAATGGAAAATAGCTAAGAATGCCCCATATATTTCAACCATCGGAGTAGCTTTGGCTATGGTTCGTGAGCAAATCGAACGCTCTATTGCAAATCCTACAGATGAAGATATCAAAAAGATTCGTTTAGATGTTATTGAAAAGATTGTGCAATCAGGAGCGCAAGAAGAGACAGTGGAAGTAAGCATAGAAGTTGATTCACAACGGAATATAGTTCGTGCAATCGCAACAGGAGCTACGGAGATGCGTCAAAAAAATTTGAAAAATTCGATCATTGGCCAAGAAGAATTGATAAAATTGGCTTCTGATGCATTAGGCGTAGATTCTTCATCAATAAAACTTATTGCCCAAACAGGCCGTTGGAATTTAATGCATTCCCAAACTATTAAAAAGAAATTTATTTTTAAACAAAAGAAATCGGATGTTTGTATGATTGATCGTGAAGGTGTTGTGCGATTCAAAGGGAGTAACACATTCTACCATATCTTTGAAAAGCGAGAATTAGAAAGTTCATTTCTACCATTTGTTGACGAACATACAATATATTCAGATGCAAATGCAACGATTCCCAAAGTCTATCTTTTCTATAAAGAAAAGATGTTAGATTTAACTGGAATGCAAACTATTGAGCAACTAGTTTCGATTATGGAAGTGGAAATTGAATCTTTAACAGATACAGATACAATATTTACAGTGGCATATCAATAAAAAAGGTAAAGGTATGATTGATTATTCAGATGATTTTTTAGGGTATTTACAACTTAAACAAGATTTATTATTCAATAAAATTCCGAAGAAAAAAATTTTGTATTATATACAAGAATCATTAGATGAAGGAAAAAAAAGAGCAGCTGAGTTTAAAAATATGAGTATCAAAGATATTATTGCTCAGCTGAATATAGATGTTCACTATACAGAAGAGAATGGTGACTTCTTTAAAGTTAAGTTTAGGGCTCAGTCGTCGATCGACAGGGAAGGAAAAATAAAAATTCTTCTTTATAAACCATCTGTTCAAGAACTTGCACAAGCCAACACAGTATCTTTTGAAGAAATGTGGGGAATTATACTTGCTCATGAATGCTTTCATTTTCTTGAGTTTTCCAGCAAAGAAATTGTTTCCGAAAAACTAGATTCAATATCAACTATTAAAATATTAAATTATACTAGAGAGGCTAAGATACAATCTGCTAGTGAGATTGCGGCAAATGGATTTGCAAAAGAGTTATTGCATCTTACTTATTTGCCAAACTATTATGATTATGTATTTATGCTCAAGGAAGGGAGCATAACATATAGTGATATTGAAAAAGAATATCAGGAATTTAGAAAATTATTTTAAAGAATCGTCAAAGCTCCATTCTCAAGTAAGAGGATGGAGTTCTCTTTTTGAAAAGATATTTTATTGAGCCTAAAATATTATATAATGATTGTATCGAAATGGAGGAACTATGAAATCGCCAGTTGTTTTAAAAATTATTTCACTTGAATCTTCATTTACATCCAGCGAATATGAAATCAGTCAATTTGTTATAAATAATCCAGAGTATGTAATTGCTAATTCGATTTCTGAATTAGCAAATAAGATAAATACATCGGAAGCAAGTATAAATCGATTTTGTCGAAAAGTGGGTTTTAAAGGCTTCAATAAATTTAAGATGGCTTTGGCGCAAAGTAATACACAGTTGGATAGAATGTCAGAAAATGAAGTGGATGCAGATAATCTTTTGGATTATATTACTTATGATTATCAACAGATGATTTTAAGTACATGTGCTTTATTGGAAAAAGAGGATATTGAAGAAGTAGCTTCTTTGATTCCACTAGCATCAAAAGTATTTATGTATTCTATATACACAACATCATTTGTTGTAGGAGAATTTTCTTTTAAACTTCGCCAATTAGGAATAGATGTAATAGAACTTAAAGATCATCTTGAAGCCCAGCTAGCTATAGAATACATGAACTCAGATTCTTTATTGATTACTGTTGTTCCATCAGTCACAAGTAAGGGTGTTTTGCCTTTTTTAGATAAAATTAGGACGAAAAATGTAAAAACTGTTTTGATATCTGAAAATGATAATCCAAAATTAAGTGATTTAATAGATGTTAAGATTTTGATACCTGGATCAATGACTGCCAAAAACCCATTGGTAATTTCCAACTCTCCCATGATATCTTTAGTATTCGATATTATTTATGCGACTATATTAAAAAATAATAAAGCGTTTCGTCAAAGAAAACTAAGTAGTGATACAATTATTGATTCTTTCGAAGCGGCAGAGTCTGCTCGATATGAATGGTAAGAGGAATAGTTATTTGATTGATTGCTAAATTTAGAGTATAAGATACTTTTCTTTTAAAAATGATTAAAAGTTTCGCTATACCGACAATTTGGTGATATGGCATAAATAATGTCAAATTAGATTTTATATTGTAGTCAGAAAAGAGGTATTCTTTATGACTACAAATACTCAATCATTTTTAACCAAACATGCAACTTCCCATTTGATGGAT
>NZ_JAXKBY010000113.1:0-3862 GCF_036552745.1 Faecalicoccus sp. | reverse complement strand
TTCTGGGCATTTATCTATAACATTATCGGGATTCCGGTGGCAGCAGGGCTTTTTTACCTGCCTTTTGACCTGAAATTGAATCCAATGATCGGTGCGTTTGCAATGAGCTTCAGCTCTGTATTTGTGGTATCGAACGCCCTGCGGCTGAGATGGTTCAAAGCAAAGCACTTATCCCATACGGAGCCAGACACGGCCCAATCGTATGCAGAAACACCAGCTAAAAAAATAAGCAAAGGAGCGATTGAAATGGAAAAAGTATTGAATATTGAGGGGATGGTCTGCATGAACTGCGTAAAGCACGTTGACAAGGCGCTGCGTGAAATCCAGGGCATCAGGGAGGTTTCTGTCAGCCTTGAAAACAAATCGGCACAGGTGCAGCTTAATCAGGATGTGCCGGATGAAGTATTGAAAGCGGCGATTGAGGATGCGGGCTATCAGGTTGTGGGTATCCAGTAAACGGGCGGCCTATGAAAGCAAAAAAAGATGATATTACTCACAAATTGAAGATTGCCAGAGGACAAATAGACGGTATCCTGCAAATGATTGAGGAAGATCGCTATTGTGTAGATATATCCACGCAGCTTCAGTCCGTGCAGGCTTTGTTAAAGAGCGTAAATCAACAGATTCTACAGGCACATATCCGAAACTGTGTCCGGGAGGCTTTGCAAACCGATGCAGAAAATCCGAAGCTGGAGGAAGCCCTGAAACTACTTGAAAAAATGGCACGGTAATACCAGGAGCGGAAAGGGATTCTTGCCTTTCCACTCCTAATTTCGTTTCGGATTGGATTGTAAATCCTGCAATTAGGAGCGTACAAAAAAGCCCTAATTTTATATACTTTAGGTGGTTAGATGTGGCTAATGAATGAAGATCAGGAGGAAATAAGTGATGAAACAGGCACTTGACACAAGAACAAAACTTTTAACGAAAAGTCCCTGGCCTCTCATGCTGGAACTGAGCATCCCTGCTGTCTTGGGCATGGTGGTTGTCGGGCTTTACAACATGATGGATTCCATCTTTGTCGGCCAGTTGGTGGGCGACGTGCAGATGGGAGCCGTTTCTGTATCCTATCCGTTTACCTTAATCAACGCTGGTTCAGCCGCTATGCTGGGCGTGGGTTCCGCTTCGGTGCTGTCCCGTGCCATTGGCAAAAAGGACGAAAACACCGTCAAAAAGATCATGGGCAACCTGGTTGCTATGGTTCTTCTGCTGTCGGTGATATATACAGTGATCGGCATGACGTTTACCCGTCAGCTTCTGTCCCTGGCCGGTGCAAGCGACAATATTCTGAACTATGCTGAAAAATATCTGCGGATCGTGTTTGCCGGTTCTCTGTTCGTAAACTTCTTCCAGAGTGCAAACATGGTAATCCGTGGTGAGGGGCAGCTTAAAAAAGCAATGACCATCATCGCCAGCGGTGCAATCCTTAACATCATTCTCGACCCGATTTTTATTACGATCTTAAATCCCTATGGCATGGGCATTGAGGCCGCTGCTTATGCGACCGTCCTTTCCCAGTTTATCCAGGCCGCTGTTACCCTGTGGTATTTCAAGAAGAAAAGCCCAAACGTGAAAATCGGACGCATCCGCATCGACGGCACGCTGCTCCCGCAGGTTCTTTCGGTCGGCGTATCTGCTCTGTTGATGCAGATCCTTACGCTGGTACAGCAGACTGTAATTTATCGTGTGGCATCCAACTATGGCGGCGAAACCTCCCAGCTTCTTTTGGGAGCAGCACTCCGGTTCTGGAACTTCTCTTTTGTTCCTCTTTGGGGTATCAGCCAGGGCTTCCAGCCTGCCGCCGGTACGAACTACGGCGCAAAGGATTATGACCGTGTAAAGAAGCTGACAAAGGTGTTTATCATTGCCGCTACGTTACTGTCACTGGTATTCTACATTCCGGTGGAGCTGTTCCCGGAAAAGATTTTGTCTATGTTCCTGACAACACCGGGTATCGCCGCATCGGGAGCCACGAACTTCCGTATCATGTTCAGCACCTATATCCTGCAAGGCAGCTTCTTGATTGCCGTAACTTTGTTCCAGTCCTTGGGCAAGGCAAATAAGGCGACCTGGCTGGTGCTGTTCCGTCAGATTATCCTGTTTATCCCGCTTTGCGTCATTCTGCCGATGATCGGCGGCATGGGCATCCGTGGCGTGTGGCTGGCGATTGCGCTGACCGATGCGATCCTCGTCGTTATCACGATTTCCATGATGCTGTATGAGTTTGGCAAGATGCCGGCGACTTCCAGCGTAAAGCGATAAGGAGGGCCGTATATGTACCTCTGCGATGGAAAGATAGGAAATAACTACAAAGTTTCAGATATTGAGCTGCCCACCAATATGGAAAAGCGGCTGGAAGCTCTGGGCATGACCCGTGGGACTTCCGTTGCCGTCCTGAATAGCAAAAGCCACGGTGTTCTGATCGTCAAGGTGAGAGGAACACGGTTTGCTCTTGGGCGCAATATCACCAAAAATATTTTAGTGGGGTAAATTCCGATGAGAGAAAACTTGACAATCGGCTTCATCGGAAATCCGAACTGCGGAAAGACTACGCTTTTTAATGCGTATACCGGCGCAAACTTAAAAGTGGCGAACTGGCCGGGAGTTACGGTTGAAAAAGTAGAGGGCGCCATTAAAGACCATGATTTGAATATTCGTCTGGTCGATCTTCCCGGAACATACAGCCTGACCTCCTACACGATGGAGGAACAGGTATCCAGGCAGTTCATACTAAGTGATGAAGTCGATGTGATTATTGATGTTGCGGACGCTTCCGCTCTGGAGCGAAACTTATACTTGACTTTGCAGCTTTTAGAGCTGGGCAAGCCGGTCGTGCTGGCGTTAAACATGATGGATATTGTGGAGAAGCGTGGCATGGAAATTGACACACACAGGCTGCCGGAAATGCTGGGCATCCCGGTCATTCCGGTTTCAGCCAGAAAGCGAACCGGCCTGGATGTGCTTCTTCACGCAGCGGCACATCACAAGGACTGCAAAGACCCGGAGTGCTTGATTCATCACCACAAATACAAACCAAAGCACCGGCACGACCATCATTCAGAATATGCGATGGTTTACAGCGACGCTATTGAGGACAAGATTGACCTTATTATGGCGGAACTGAAACGGAAATATCCGAACCTAACGAATTACCGGTGGCACGCAATTAAGCTGTTGGAGCAGGATAAGGAAATCTCCGAACGCTATCCGGTAAGCCTCCCGGATGTGATCGACCGGAACTATGAATCGGACATCATCAATGAGAAGTACGATTTTATCCAGGAGATCATTAGGGAAGTATTGGTAAATAAAGACCGGCAGGATGCCTTGACTGAAAAAGTAGACCGGGCACTGACCCACCGGGTTTGGGGTATCCCGATTTTCCTTGGTATCATGGCGGTGGTATTTTTCCTGACGTTTACCATTGGCGACTGGCTGAAAGGATATTTTGAAATGGGCATTGAAAGCCTGTCAGCACTGTTGAGCGATGGCTTAGTCGCTGCCGGAGTAAACGAGATGCTGCGTTCCTTGCTGGTGGACGGTATTGTAGCCGGTGTAGGTGGAATCCTCACTTTTTTGCCAAACATTTTTATCCTGTTCCTGGCATTGGCATTCCTGGAGGACAGCGGATACATGGCCCGTGTCGCCTATGTCATGGAGGGTATTATGAGTAAGCTGGGCTTATCCGGTAGGGCTTTCATTCCCATGATACTGGGCTTTGGCTGTACGGTTCCGGCAATTATGGCGTCCAGGGCTTTGGAGAACCGGCGTGACCGCTTCAAAGTCATGCTGATTACACCATTTATGAGTTGCAGCGCCCGTCTGCCAATCTATATCCTGTTTGCAGAGATGTTCTTTCAGG
>NZ_JAXKBY010000112.1:0-6440 GCF_036552745.1 Faecalicoccus sp. | reverse complement strand
TTGGACACTACAGTTCTTTGTTAATGGCGAAGCGTTTACAGATGCATGGACATCATCCTATCATGCTGGTTGGTGGTGCTACCGGTTTTATCGGTGATCCAAAGGCTACCGGCGAGCGTAATATGTTAACACCGGAAGTATTACAGAAAAACTATGATGCCCTGCATGCGCAGATTTCAAAACTTTGGGGCTTTGATATGGTCAACAATTTGGACTGGACAAAAGATATTACGATCATTGACTTTTTGCGTGACTATGGAAAACTGTTTAACGTCAACTATATGATCAACAAGGAAACGGTAAAGAAACGTCTGGACAGTGGTATTAGCTACACCGAATTCTCTTATATGATCTTACAGAGTTTAGATTTCTATACGTTATATAAGACCAGAAATTGTACGATGCAGATTGGTGGCCAGGATCAATGGGGAAATATCACCTCCGGATTGGAACTGATTCGTAAAAAATGTGGTGCGGATGTCAAATGTTATGGCTTGACGATGCCATTGATCACAAAAGCCGATGGTACAAAGTTTGGTAAGAGTGAAAGTGGAACGGTATGGTTGGATCCGAAAAAGACCAGTCCGTATGAATTGTATCAGTTCTTGTTCAATACCGAAGATACAAAAGTCATTGAATATTTGAAGAAACTGACGTTCTTGACCAAAGAAGAAATTGATGCTTTGAAAGTTTCTTTAAAAGAAGAACCGCATAAACGCGAAGCACAGAAAGCTTTGGCCAGTCAGGTCGTTAAAGATCTTCATGGAGAAGAAGGATTAGACAGTGCATTAAAAATCACCAATGCGTTATTTAGAGGTTCTTTTTCGGAGTTGAATGATGCGCAGAAATTAGAAGCTGTAGCACAGATGGATCAGATTGAATGTCCTTGTGGTCTGATGTTGGAGGATGTACTGATTCAAACACACATCGCTTCCAGTAAACGAGAAGCACGTGAATGGATCAAGGGAAACTCGATTTCCATCAATGGAAATAAGGTGAATGACCCACAGATGTTGATTGCACAGGGAAATTGTTGTGTGCAAGATTATATGATCTTACGTCGTGGTAAGAAAAATTACTATTGTGTCAAAATGAAAGAGCAGGAAAACTAATTCCCGCTCTTTTTTCCTTGCCATGTGTTTAATGCCGCCATTTTTTTATCGATTTCATTGGTCACGATCGTCTTTTTGATGGTCCATAAAGGAGCAATCAGATCTTTGGCCATTCCATCTCCTGTCAATCGTTCTACGATGCAGTCATAAGGTAAAATTTCCAGTTGTCTGACTACCACATCCACATAGTCTTCTAAGGAAAGTAACGGAAATGGATGCTCCTGGTATTGTTTTGCCAAAACGGTGCCTTCGATGATATGTAACATATGAATCTTGATCGCATCAAAAGGATGTTTGCCAAGCTGTCGCACCGTATCGATCATATCTTCTTTGGTTTCACCGGGTAAGCCATTAATGATATGTACACAGGTCAAAATGGGAGTATCTTTTAGCTGTTCCAATGCATCCCAAAGCTCTTGTGTTGTATGAAGCCGATTTAAACGTTCCATAGTCTTATCATGTGCGCTTTGTAAGCCTAGCTCGATCCAGGTTTCTTTTTCTTTAGCTTTTTCAGAAAAATAATTGATGATTTCCGGGTTTAGACAATCGGGTCTTGTCGCAATACAAACTCCTAAAACATCGTCACGGGCATAAAAGGGATCATAGATTTTTTGTATCGTCTTCAAATCGGCATAGGTGTTGGAGTAAGATTGAAAGTACGCAAAGCCTAAACAACCCGGCCATTTTCTTTGCATTCGCTCTAAGCCAAGTTCATATTGAGTTTCCAAACTGTCAAAAAAGGAAAGGATACTGTCACCGCTTCCTTTTCCGGAACAGAAGGTGCAGCCGCCAAATTCTTTGGTACCATCTCGATTGGGGCAGGTAAAGCCGGCATTCAAGGGGACCTTGGCTACTTTTTGATGATACTTGGTTTTAAAATAATGATTGATCGTATAATATCGTTTATTGTCATGAGAGTGTGTATAAGGATTGTTCATTGTCATCACCTTGCACATCCTAACATATTTCGATCAGAAATGACAGCTTGTTGAAAAAGACAAAACACACTAAAAAATATAATCTTTGATTTATTCGATAGATAAAGGCTTTCCAGCTCAAAACAATGAGTCATGCAGAATTTATGCTACACATTTTGATTGGGATGTGATATCATGTCTAAGCATTAAGGGGACATAGAGAGTGGTTTTAGGAGGCTCAGTTATGTCAAATTTTTTTTTCTAAGGACCATAATAACATTCCTAAATACGCCTTAAAGATGACAAAACAAAAGGGAATTCGAATGCGGGTTACAGCCAGAGGAGAGCTGGTTGTACATGCCAATCCATTTTGTTCAAAAGAAATGATCGATAAATATGTAGAACGCCATTTGGATGAAGTTTATTTTAAAGCCAAGGTGCCAACGGTCCGGCTTTTTGGGAGAAGTTTTCAGGTCAAAAAAATCAAAGGAACAACCAGTCATGTCACAACTTGTGAGGATGAACTGATTATACAGGCAAAAGATGAAGCAAGCATGGAAAAGGTTTTCCAACAGTTTTTACGGGCAAATGCCAAAGATGTATTGTGTGATATCTCGGAAATGATCTTTTATCGTTTTCAAGAGTATTCCATTACTATGCCTAAGGTCTTGATTCGAAAGATGACAAGCAGCTGGGGCATCTGTCATCCGGAAACAAATTCGATTACGTTAAATGCGGAGTTGATACATTACCCGGTTGAATTTATCGAATATGTTGTCTGCCATGAATTTATTCATCTTTTACAACCGAATCATTCACCGGCATTTTATGACATCTTAAAAAAAGTGATGCCGGATTATAAACGGCGGATCGATCTGATTGAAACCAATAATGAAAAGCAGTATCTCATGTGATACTGCTTCTTTTTTATAATTCGCGTCCGATAACTTCGGCAATTTTTCTTCCTTTTTGAACCAGATTGGCATATTTTTCCGGTTTTAGGCTTTGGTCTCCATCGCTCCATGCACATTCTGGATTGTCGTGTACTTCTATGATCAGGCCATCGGCACCTGCGGCAATCGCAGCTAAAGATAGTGATTCAATCAGTTTCCAGTCACCGGCGGCATGACTTGGATCGATAATGATTGGCAGATGCGTTCTTTCTTTGATAATAGGAATGACCGCAAGATCCAAAGTGTTTCTTGTCATAGTCTCAAAAGTTCGTATTCCTCTTTCACAGAAAATCACATTTGGATTTCCTTCGGACATGATATATTCGGCAGCCATGATCCATTCATTGATCGTGTTGGCCAATCCGCGTTTTAGTAAAACCGGTTTTTTGGTTCGTCCAACGGCTTTCAATAGATCGAAATTCTGCATATTTCGTGCTCCGATCTGAATGATATCCACGTTTTGAACAAATTCATCCAAGTGTTCTACAGCCATCAATTCACTGACAATTGGAAGACCGGTCTGTTCTCTGGCGATACACAGATCGTTGATTCCCTCAGTTCCTAAACCCTGGAAAGCATAAGGGCTGGTTCTTGGCTTATAGGCCCCTCCGCGAAGCATGTCAGCTCCACAATTTTTAACTTCCTTGGCAATGCGTGTGATCTGCTCTTTTCCTTCAACACTGCAGGGACCGGCAATCATGACGATCTTTTTACCACCGATGGGAATGCCATTGACATCGATAATGGTATCTTCCGGATGAAACTTCCGATTGACCAGCTTATAAGGTTCATCTACTCGCTGTACATTGGCAACGATGGGGTTGGCCATGACATTTTTCTCATCGACTTTTGAGGTATCTCCAACTAAACCAAAAACATTGTAGTTTTCTCCGTAAATCACAGTGACCTGCAATCCCATGTTTTCAAAACGATGGATCAGCTGATCGATTTTTTCTTGTTGGGCTTCTTTTTTTAAGGTAATGATCATATAGTTTTTCCTCCTGTACAAATTAAATCTTGTATATGGTCTTTTACTTTTTGAATACTTGTTTGGGCAATCGTATCTAAATCGGTATTGTTTACGATTTGAATGTCACTATATTGAAGATAGTAGGGCATGCGTTGATGATACATGTCTTCCACCGCTTTTTGACTGCTGGAAAGAGGACGTGTGGGATCATTGGATTCCAACTGATCTAAATCACGATCCAGAAAGATCAAAACACCATTTAATCGTAATGCATCGATGTTGATTTTGCTTTTGATGATGCCACCTCCACAGGCAATCACCAGATTTTGACTGGCACTGATACGTTTTGTAACTTTAGTTTCCAGTTCTCGAAATACAGCTTCTCCGGTTTCGGCAAAGATTTCCGGTATGGTTTTCTGTGCTTCTTTTTCGATTTCTTCATCCAGATCGATAAATTTCTTTTGGGAAAGCTGGGCTACTTTTTTTCCTATGGTACTTTTACCACAGCTAGGCATCCCGATAAAAACCAGATTCGTTTTTTCCATCAATAAATCAAATAAGATTTGATCGATCACTTTTTGCGGTGTCATATCTTGTAGAAAATGTTCTTTGGCACGAATGGCCTGTACGATCAACATTTCCATTCCTGTCGCATACGACAATCCTTTTTCTCGGGCCTGCAGACAAAGCTTGGTACAGATTGGATTATAGACAACATCCAATACCGCTTTACACTTCGGAAAGTCGTTTAAATCAACAGCCTGTTCATCGATATGAGGATACATACCGACAGGTGATGTGTTGATAATGATATCCGCATCGCAATGGTTGGCATAGACTTCCTTGTAGGAAATCGCATCATCTTTTGGATGACGGGATACACAAAGAATCTGTTTGGCGCTATGGTTTCTGCAGACGGCTTTAATAGCGGCCGCAGCACCTCCGTTTCCTAAAACCAATACTTTTTGATTTTGGATGGGGACATGATGATGTTGAATCATATAATCAAATCCATCATAATCTGTATTGTATCCATAAAGCTTTCCATCACGATTGACGATCGTATTGACAGCGCCGATAGCTTTGGCATGTTCATCTATAAAATCCAAATAGGGAATGACTGTCTTTTTATACGGAATTGTTACATTGATGCCTTGAAACGCTTTTTTACGCATAAAATCATCGAGCTGTTCTTCGGATAAAGGCATTAGATCATACGTATAATCAGCCAGCTTTTCGTGAATGATCTTGGAAAAGCTGTGCGATAGTTTTTTTCCGATCAATCCATACTCGCTCATTGTAAAACCTCCTTGAAGTAAATAAAAAAGCATCATGTGAGAAATGCCATGATGCTTAAAAGCCCCGAAAAAAGAACCAGTTTGTTAAAAAATGGCTTTTTCAGGGCTATTTAAAGGTATACATAAAATAAGAAACAGAATTAATATTTTTCATAAGTTTTCACCTTATGAAAATAATTTACAATACAACGTTGTAAAAATCAAGGAAAAACTGACAAGATTCTATATTTTTTGGTACACTAAAAAAGGTGATAGAAATGAATGCAATACAATGGAACAATAGAAAGCCAAAGATTTGTATACCTGTTATGGAGGCAACCGAAGATAGGATCCTTCAACAAGTGGAAACAATACGCGCTATGGATATCGACCTTGTTGAGTGGCGAATCGATGCCTTTCAACAAATAAAAGATTTAACAAGATGTATAGAGATTGCCAAAATGATAAAAGAACGTCTTGACGGATTGGGATTGTTGATTACGTGTCGAACGAAACAAGAGGGCGGATGCCTTGATTACACCGATTCATTTTATAAAGAATTATATCAACGGATTTGCAAAGAACAAGTCGCTGACTTGATCGATTTGGAATACGATCGGGGAAAAGATGTCTTTGATCGGTTGTTGCCGATTGCCAGAAAAAATCAAATCCAGGTTATCGCATCGCATCATGATTTTAATAAGACGCCTTCAAAAAAAGAAATCATGGAAAAATTGAACTGCATGAGACAAACGGAGGCGGATATTATTAAAATGGCCTGTATGCCAAGATCAAAAGAAGATGTCTTTGTATTGATGGAGGCAACTTCTACTTTTAAAGAACACTATCCGGATATCGTGCTTGTGACAATGTCCATGGGCAGACAAGGAATGCCATCCAGAATTTTGGGAGAATTTATGGGAAGCTCTCTGACTTTTGCATCGGCCGGTACTCAAAGTGCACCGGGACAAATTGATGTGGATGTCATGCATATTTTGATTGATACATTGCATAAGATACAAGAATAAGCTATGAGGACAATGAATAAAAAAGAGCCTTATAGCTTTTTATTTACATTTACATAAAATCACATATCAAAATAATAGGATTACTAAAAAGTATAAAAATATGTCAAAAGTGACAAATGTAAACGGTTGCAAAAGGATAGTTTGATTTTGTATGCTAAATATGTGACTTAAAATGTTATTTAG
>NZ_JAXKBY010000111.1:0-2738 GCF_036552745.1 Faecalicoccus sp. | reverse complement strand
ATATATAGCTTTATGGAATACCAGACAGAACTGTACTTAAAAAAATTCAAAGAGAATCAAGGAAAAAATGCGATGATTAGGCTACACGAAACAACAATTAAAGAAATCTGTGAATAAACAAATATACTCACCAAGATTTTAATCTATTTTTATTCCTGCCATATGGCGATATTGTCATGTTTTTTAATATCGATTCCAAAATCTTTTTGAAACGACATTGCCCTGGAGAATATAAAATTTTTCTTTTTTAGTCGCTTGTCACAAGCAAAAATATAAAAAAGACACAACTTATATATTTTGTAGGTTGTGCCATTTAATTCAATATCAGTGATTCGTAAATGAAAATCTAAATAAGATCTATACCATCTTTGGCAGAAAATATCGTAACATGACTTCCCACCAAGGCCAATCATGATTCACATCATATCCCCAGAAATCGATCCAGGCATGAATTCCCTTTTCATATAAGATCTTAGATAATTTCTGTAATGAGTTCTTACAAACATCTTCCCATGCTCCCTGTCCAACCGTAAAGATAATCTGCGATTCATTGTATTTTTGAATATACGGATGCGATGGGTCCATACCGGCCAGATAAGCACATGGATCATTGTTGTAGCAATTATCATCATAAACGCCATGGAAATACTCGTTCATATCATAAACACCACTAATTCCCAGCACCTTATCAAAGCGATCCGGAAATCTAAAAAATAAGTTAGCCGCATGCGTACCACCCATGCTGGCACCTAATGTCATGCATTTTTCATCCTGTGGAAGTCCGGCCTTCCATAAAGCACTTGGCACAAGCTCTTCCATGATATATTGTACCCAGCACTCCTGCAGCCACATACGATGATGTGTATCTCCAAAAGAACTCCAAGTTTCTTTATCAATGGAATCGACCGTACAAAACTGAATACATCCTTCTTCAACCAAATCTTTGACAAGTTCAAACATACCACGATCTTCCCATTCAAAAAAACGTCCATCCTGACATGGGAAAACAAAACAAAGCTTGCCGGCATGTCCATACATTTTAAACTCCATAAATCGATCCAGATAATGAGAATACTCTCGGAAATAACGAATCTGCATAATAAAACCTCTCTATTCCGGCCTCATTATAGCATAATCAATTGTCTTTTTATCAACTCTGCATTATAATTGTTCTGTTTTTTACGGAAAGTGAGTGAACTTATGGCAGAAAAAGAAAAGATTTTAAATATAGCCGTCATTGCCCATGTCGATGCCGGCAAAAGTACATTAGTAGATGCCTTTTTAAGACAAAGTGATGTTTTTAGAGATAATGAAGAAGTGGTGGACTGTATCATGGACTCCAACGACCTGGAAAGAGAACGTGGTATCACGATCTATTCCAAGAACTGCTCTGTGATCCATAATGGAGTTAAGATCAACATCGTCGATACTCCAGGCCATGCCGATTTCTCCAGTGAAGTAGAGCGAATCATTCGTACGGTAGATACTGTTATCCTATTGGTTGATGCCAGTGAAGGTCCAATGCCGCAAACTCGTTTTGTGTTAAGTAAGGCTCTGGAAATCGGATTAAAGCCGATTTTATTGATCAATAAAATTGATAAAAATGATCAACGTGCCGAAGAAGTTGTCGATGAAGTTTATGAATTATTCTTAGACTTAAATGCCAATGATGAACAATTGGACTTCCCTATCCTTTATGGAATTGCCCGCGAAGGAATCGTACAATACGATTTAAATACACCAAGCGAAAATATCGAACCTTTGTTTGATACCATTTTAAAACATTGTGATGTATATCCGGATTTAGATGATGAACCTTGTCGTATGCAGGTTTCAGCTCTGGCTTATGATGAATACATCGGTCGTTTAGGAATCGGACGTATTTATTCCGGCGTCTTAAAACAAGGAGCTCCTTATATTCGTTGTAATCAGGACGGCCTTGAGAAAAAAGAAACCATCTCCAACTTATTCGTATATAAGGGACTCTCTCGAACAAGCGTAAAAGAAGCCAGAAGTGGTGATATCGTTGTCATTGCCGGTATGCCGGATATCAGTATCGGTGATACGATTTGTGATATCGATCATGTAGAACCAATGGATCATATTCCCATTGAAGAACCGACACTATCTATGAACTTCCATGTCAATTCCAGTCCTTTTGCCGGACGTAGTGGAAAATATGTAACCAGTCGAAACATCAAGGAACGCCTGGAAAGAGAGTTGGAAGTCAACGTAGGTCTTAAAGTAGAACCAACTGACAGTGCAGATTGTTTTAAAGTTTCCGGACGTGGTGAACTGCATATCTCCATTCTGATTGAAAATATGCGCCGTGAGGGTTATGAATTAGCCATCAGTAAGCCGGAAGTTATCTTACATCGAGATGAAAACGGTGTAAAAGTAGAACCAGTCGAAGAAGTTGTTTGTCTGGCACCGGAAGAATATTCAGGAACTATCATCAACAAACTGAATCTTCGAAAAGGTGTGATGGAAAACATGGAAGAAGAAAACGGCTATGTCAAGATCACCTATCAGGTACCGACACGCGGATTGTTGGGATTTAGAAATGAATTCATCAACGATACTCACGGAGAAGGAACTTTAGTACGGCGAATCTGCGGTTATGAACCATTTAAAGGTGAGATTTCCCAGCGTATGCAAGGGGCTATGATCTCTACGGAAACAGGAACCGCAATGACGTATGCACTATGGAATCTGCAGGAAAGAGGACAGTTATTTAT
>NZ_JAXKBY010000110.1:0-2819 GCF_036552745.1 Faecalicoccus sp. | reverse complement strand
CGCGTATATTGTGGATATTCCAATAAACCATCGGAAATGGAATCATCTTCCCAGCTATCCTGTCGAATCGTACCCGGCAGTAAGCGTAAGATCGCATCACACATGACCACGCAGGCCGGTTCCCCTCCTGTAAGAACAAAATCACCTAAAGACAACTGAACATCGACATAATCGCGAATACGTTCGTCAAAGCCTTCATAATGTCCGCAAATAAAGATTAAATGCTCTTGTAAAGATAGCTCTTTGGCAACCGATTGAGAGAAAGTCTTTCCCTGTGGGGTTAAAAGGATCACCGTGCTTTTTGGGGTTCGTACACTGGCCAAAGCATCCAAAATCGGCTGACACATCAACACCATGCCGGCACCTCCGCCATAAGGGGTATCATCGACATGGCCATGCTTTTCTTTCGTAAAGGTACGAAAATCGATACATTCAAACTCGAAAAGTTCCTTGTCTTTAGCTCTTTTGATAATGCTTGTTTCCAACAAAGAGCGAAAATAATCAGGAAACAAAGTCAAGACCGTTATTTTCATCGAAGCCCCTCCATGTCTTTAAAGATGATCTTTTTCGTCTCTGGATCAACTTCTAAAATAAATGCCGGCACAAAAGGAAGCAAAAATGAATCCTGATCTTTGGAAATACGCAGGACGATATGTTTCCCGGTTTCTAAAATATCACTGACAATTCCACATTCATCGCCTTTATCATCATATACGGTACAATCCATCAATTCATGATAATAATAAGTTCCTTTTTCCAATGGAGACAAATCTTCTTTGGCAATCAAAAGATCAAACGTTTTCAATTTTTCAGCATCATTGATGTCCTTGATCTCTTCAAATTTCGCATAACCAAATCCCTTCTGCATACGAAAGGAAGAAACGGTCAACTTTTTTCCATCCGATAGGTGCAGGATCCTTCCCTTGGCAAAACGATCTTTTACATCATCTGTTACCAGATAAATCTTACATTCGCCTTTTAACCCATGTGTATTGATAATTGTTCCTACTTTGATCATCTATTTCACCCTTAAAAAAATTAGGATGTTTTCACATCCTAGTATGCTTCGAATTTCACAGAAATTCTTTTTTTGATATCACGCGCCGCAATCGACATCATTTGACGAAGACTGCTGGCCATCATACCTTTGCGACCAATCAAACGCGCTACATCTTCACTGTTGGCATATACATACAACAAGACTTCGTTATCATTGGTGCTGGTCATTGTTTTGACAGACAGTGCCTGTTTGTCATCCACTAAAGGAAGACAAAGATCCATCAATGTCTTTTCCAGATCTGTCATTACTTCTTAACCATTTTTGTTTCGTGGAATTCTTTCATAATGCCTTCTTTAGAAAGAATTGAACGAACTGTATCGCTAGGTTTAGCACCGTTCTGTAACCATTTCATAGCTAATTCTTTGTTGACTGTCACCTGATTTTCAGAAGCGATTGGATTGTATGTACCAATTTCTTCAATGATACGTCCATCACGAGGACTTCTTGAATCTGCAGCTACGATACGGTAGAAAGGACGACCCTTTTTACCCATTCTTTTTAAACGTAATTTAACCATTTCAAATACCTTCCTTTTCTTTTGCCTGATAAATGTACCATAGCAAAATAAAAGTGTCAAGCATTTTTACTTGACACTTATTTTTTCTTTTTCTTCTTTTTGCTTTTTTTCTGTTTCTTGCTACCGGCATGTTTACTGGCTCCCTGCATACCACCGCCACGCTGCATGTTTTGGAGAGCTGACAAGTTAGGCATACCGCCACCGGACATCATTTTTGTCATCATCTGCATTTGTTCCAGCTGCGAGATCAATCGATTGACTTCCATGACCTTAACACCGGCCCCCTTGGCAATACGATTCTTTCGGCTGGCCTTTAAACAAGACGGATTTTCTCTTTCATATGGTGTCATAGACTGAATGATTGCCTGCGATTTTTTCATGGAATCATTCATTTTTTCATCATCCAGCTGTTTGACCATTTTGCCTAATCCCGGAATCATCTTTAACATGTTCTGCATCGATCCCATTTTCTGCATCTGGCCAAATTGATCCAACATATCATTGAAGGTGAAGATCCCCTGTGCCATACGATTGGCCGTTTTTTGTTGGATGTCCATATCCAGCTTTTCCTGCGCCTGTTCCACTAAGGTAACGATATCTC
Organism: Faecalicoccus sp.; assembly: GCF_036552745.1. Taxonomy (NCBI): domain Bacteria; kingdom Bacillati; phylum Bacillota; class Erysipelotrichia; order Erysipelotrichales; family Erysipelotrichaceae; genus Faecalicoccus; species Faecalicoccus sp. The sequence goes on along the minus strand of NZ_JAXKBY010000110.1, from coordinate 641 downwards.
CCATACCCAGGATACGATCCGCCATACGATCCGGATGAAATTCCTCTAAGTCCTCTACCTTTTCTCCATTGGATACAAATAGAACCGGAACATTGGTAATGCTGCGAACAGACAACAAACCACCACCACGGGCATCGCCATCCATCTTGGTCACAACCAAACCTGTGATAGAAAGCTGCTCGTTAAATTCTCTGGCAACCGTTACGATATCCTGACCGGTCATCGCATCCACTGTCAATAAGATATCGTCCGGCTGTACAAGCGCCTTCATTTGAGAAAGCTCCTGCATCAGCTCTTTATCTACGTGTAAACGACCGGCCGTATCAAAGATCACAAGATCTTTTTGTCGATCATAGGCATAGCCCATCGCCCGGCGAGCTGTTTCAACAGCACTGACCTGGGTTCCTAAGCTAAAGACTTCAACATCGATTGATTTTCCCAATGTCTCCAACTGTTCGATAGCTGCCGGACGAACAACGTCACAGGCAACCAATAACACTCGTTTTTTCAGCTTCTCTTTACAGAAACGAGCAATTTTGGCACTGGCAGTTGTTTTACCAGTCCCCTGCAGACCGACCATCATTAAAGTCGATACTCCGCTTTTTTTCAAATTTAATCGAGCATCGGCACTTCCCAGTAAT
>NZ_JAXKBY010000109.1:0-17866 GCF_036552745.1 Faecalicoccus sp. | reverse complement strand
TTGGCTATGAAGGGAACTGTTCCCTTTGTGACAAAAGACATATGTTCTTTTGAGCTGCCAATTGATGTGTTTACACTCTATCAAAACTAAAAAACATCATTTTTAATTCTCTACATCAACTTTTTAGTTGAATTTAGCGAAGAAAAAAGTAAGTGAGTTTTATAAATTAGTTCTCACTTACTTTTTTTATAACTTTTTTTCATACCTTTTTGGTTGTTTTTACGTAATTAATATTAGAAATAAGGAGGATATTCAAAATGGTAGAAAATTATGAACTGGAACATCTGATCCAGAAACAGAAACGTCTGTATGACGAGCAGTGTAAGAAAATCCTATCGTTTAAACCGATACTGGCTTATCTTTTTCAGTGCTGTCTGGAAGAATGTAAGGATATGAGCCTGGAAGAGATACAGGATCTGCTGGATGAAGAACAACCCCATGAAAAGATGATCAGCCGAAACGTGGAAGATCAAAGTGTGGCCGGAAGCATGGTACGTTATGACCTGTTGTATAAGGTTCGAAATCCTTTGAACAATCAATTTTTGTGGATCAATATTGAGCCACAGGGAATGGATCCCGGTGCCTATGATCTGTTTCATCGAGCCTTTTACTATGGTGCAAGAATGGTGGGACGACAAAGAAATGATCCGGAAGGTTTCAGGGAAGATGACTTTGACAACATACAAAAAATAATTACTCTTTGGATTTGTTTACAACATGCGAAATATAAAAATGATACGATCAATAAGTATGTGCTTGAAGAAAAGTGCATACTGGGACAGTTGAAACACTCTAAAGATTTTTATGACTTGATAGAGATACAGGTGATGTATCCCCGGCAATACCAGTGATGAAAAGACGATGGAAGAGATACTGGATGGCGAAAAGAATGTGATGGAGTATCTCGAGCTTTTGTTTATATCGAAAAGAGAATATGAGCAAAGAAAAGAAATCCTATTGAAAAAGTATGGTAATATTGAAAAAGGAAGTAGAAAGTGAGATGAGAAGGATGTGTACATTTAGCGATGCGGTATGGGAAAGAGGAAAAAATGAAGGAATCTTGTCAAATTCGATAAAGAATATACAAAATTTAATTCAAAATCATGTTGTCTCAAGCATTGAAGAAGCTATGGACTTATTAGGGGTAGAAGCTTCATTAAGACCAAGTATTCTACAATCGATACAGATACATTAGAAATCAATATAGCATATATCATTTAGAAAATGGGTATTATTAAAGAATAGAGGGTCACGATATTTTGACTCTCTGTTTTTGGTTTAAATGACATATTTTTGGGGTTATTGTAATTAATATTTCAACAGTTAAAAAGTTTTAGTAAAAGGAATACACGATGTTGGATTTTAAGAAAAATGTGCTCAATTAGAATGAATATCTTTTTGTATATTTTGTGAAACTCGCATTCTTGTCATTCTAATGACTTCCACTTTCTTTTGGTCTTTGCTTAGTGTATAATTCTATTGAATTGAATTATTGGGGAGATCATCTATGTATAAACGTGTATTATTAAAGCTAAGCGGGGAGGCTTTATCCGGTCATGGACAATCCTTAGATCCGGAAGTGCTTAAAAATCTCGCAAAAGAATTAAAAGAAGTACAGAGCCTAGGTGTTGAACTGGCCATTGTTGTTGGTGGCGGAAACTTTATCCGCGGTAAGATGATGGCAGATTTAGGGATGGATCGAGTACAGGCCGATTATATGGGCATGTTAGGAACTGTTATCAACGCGTTAGCCGTTCAAAATGCTTTAGAGCAGGAAGGTGTACAGACAAGAGTACAAACTGCTGTGGAAATGCAGAAAGTGGCAGAACCGTTCATTTTACGTCGTGCCATTCGTCATTTGGAAAAAGGACGTATCGTGATTTTCGGCGCTGGTACCGGTTCACCGTATTTTTCAACGGATACGACAGCTGCACTTCGTGCCAGTGAAATTGATGCCGATGTCATCTTGATGGCTAAAAATGGGGTGGATGGTGTCTATGATTGTGATCCAAAGAAGAATCCGGAAGCTAAACGTTTTGATACGTTGAACTACCTTGATGTACTAAATAAAGGATTACAGGTCATGGATTCAACCGCAATCAGTATGTGTATGGATAATGATATTGATCTGGTCGTATTTAATATGAACGAACCAGGAAATATAATGAATGCGGTGACTCAGAAAGTATCAGGAACCGTTGTCACAAAAAAGAAATAGGAGTAGTTTATGAGTGATTATTTAGAAAATGCAGAAGTGAAAATGATGTCCGCTATTGAAAATTTAGAATCGAATCTTCGTACGATTCGTACCGGACGTGCCAGTGCGCAGATGTTGGATCGTGTACAGGTGGATTATTACGGATCACCAACACCGATTAACCAGATGGCACAGATTCAGGTCGTAGAAGGAACACAGCTTGTGATTCGTCCATACGATCGTCAGATCATTAAAGGAATATCCAGCGCCATTCAGGCAGCTAACTTAGGATTAAACCCGCAGGCAGAAGCAGACTGTATTCGTATTCAGGTACCGGCTTTAACAGAAGATCGTCGTAAAGAGCTGGCCAAAGAAGCACAAAAATATGGAGAAGAAGCAAAGGTTGCGATTCGTAATATTCGTCGTGATACAAACGATTTGATCAAGAAAGATAAAGAAGAAACGGAAGATGATCGTAAGGCAAATTTGGAGGAATCTCAAAAATTAACCGATCGTTTTGTCAAAGATATTGAAAAAATCGTTGATGAAAAGAAAAAAGAAATTTTAAACGTGTAATAAGATTGCCCAATGTGCATTGGGCAAATTTTTTTAGGAGGGTTCGATATGAGTTTTCCCAAAACGATTGCCATCATCATGGATGGAAATGGTCGTTGGGCCAAGGCAAAGGGCTTGCCTAGAACGGCAGGGCATAAACAAGGAGCCGATACAATTCGTACTGTAGCATTACATGCGAATAAAATCGGTGTTGAAAAACTGATCTTATATGCGTTTTCAACGGAAAACTGGAAACGTCCTGAGGAAGAAGTCAGCTATCTTTGTAAATTGCCGGGAATTTTCTTTAATCGTTTTATAAAGGATCTGATGATCAATAACATACGAGTTACTTTTGTCGGAGAATTGGAACGTTTTCCGGCTGAAACGCAGAAAGTGATTTTAAAAGCCGTAAATCAGACAAAGGAAAATACCGGATTGGAGCTTTGTATTGCGATCAATTATGGTTCTCGTCGTGAGATTCTTTTGGCAGTGCAGAAATATACACAGGATGTTTTGGAGCAGAAACGAGCAAATGATTTGACAGAAGAAGAGTTTGCGCAGTATTTGATGGTTCCGGAAGAGATTGATCTTTTGATTCGTACCAGTGGGGAACTGCGAATCTCAAACTTTTTGTTGTGGCAGATTGCTTATTCGGAATTAATTTTTACATCGGTTGCCTGGCCCGATTTTGATGAAAAGGCACTGGATGACTGCATTCGCAAATTTGCATCCAGAGATCGCCGTTTTGGAGGATTGACCTCATGAAAACGCGCATCGTTACAGCAATATTGATCATATTAGTTTGTATCTTTCCGGTAGCATCGGGTGGAATTCCTCTGGAAATTTTAGCGTTATTGATTTTGGCAGGAAGTCTTTACGAATGGCTTTGTCCACAAGCTGAATTTCGCAAATGGCCTTTATTTGTACCTGTTAGTCTATTAGTATTGACGATTGCTTCGCGTTTTATTCCGCAATCGTACCAGTTTGCGTATTGGATCCTTTGCCTGGTCTATCTTTGGGGACTGCCTATCTTTTTGGAATCTTATACGATTGGTAATGCGTTTGTCGCTATTTCATTCTTTGTGATCTTTTCGTTGATTTATCAATGTATTGGACTCCTTCAGGAAAATCATTTATACTTAATCACAATCGTATTTGCCACATATGGCAGTGATACGGGAGCCTGGTTTTTTGGCCGACGCTATGGCAGACATAAGATGAACCCGCGTATATCTCCTAAAAAAAGCTGGGAAGGCTTTGTAGGCGGTATTATCAGTGGATTTATTATAGGATGGATTCCTACCTTCTTCTTTTTAGATCAAGTTTCACTGGTTTTGGTATTCTTATTATGTCTTTTGTGCCCTGTTGTTGCGGAATTCGGAGATCTTTGTTTTAGTGCCATCAAGCGCTTTTATCATATCAAAGATTTTTCGAAGTTGTTGCCAGGCCATGGCGGCATACTCGATAGAGTAGATTCTTTATTGATGAATGTACTTTTATTTGGTGTGCTCACTTCAACGTTCTTAATGTAGGAGGAATGAAATGCAGCTTGTTATTGGGTTGATTGCCTTTTTCTTTATGTTGAGCGTGATCGTGCTCATTCATGAACTCGGTCATTTTATGGTTGCCAGACATTTTGGTGTCTTTTGTAAAGAGTTTTCTATCGGTATGGGACCTTTGTTGTATGCCAGACAAGGTAAGGAAACACAGTTTTCCATTCGTGCCATTCCTTTTGGTGGTTATGTAATGATGGCCGGCGAAGAAGATGGATCACAGGACGAGGAAGATGACTGGTTAAAAAATGTACCGGATGAAAAGCGTTTAAATCATAAACCACGTTGGCAGCAGATTTTAGTTATGGTAGCCGGCGTTTGTATGAATGTAGTTTTGGCATGGGTTTTATTTGTCGGGTTATCCATGACACAAGGATATGTGGTAGAAGAACCTATTGCACAAGTTTATGAAGTTGTAGAAGGTTCACCGGCACAGGAAGCCGGACTACAGCCAGGCGATACGATCGTTAAAGCGGCGGATGGCGAAGATACCATTGAACCAGAAACGCAATATGATTTTTTAGAATGGCTGCAGTATCACCATGGAAATCTGGAACTGAGTGTAAAACGCGATGATCAAACTCTAACTGTGCCTATTACACCACAGCTGGACGAAGAATCCAATACTTATACTTTAGGTTATGTGGTACAGGCATATGCACAACCGATTCCTTGGTATCAGGGTTTCTATTATGGTACGCTGGATATGTTGGATTCCAGTACCGCCATATTCAGTGCTTTAGCGCATCTGATTCAAGGAGAAGGCTTACAGAATTTATCCGGGCCGGTTGGTATTGCCCAAGTCACAACACAGGCTACTTCAATGGGATTACGCTCGTATTTAAGTCTGTTTGCATTGATTTCATTAAACATCGGTATCTTTAATATCTTACCGATTCCGGCAATGGATGGTGGACGTATTTTGATCTTACTTTTAGAAAAGCTGTTTAGAAGAAAGATCAACACAAAAATCGTGGAAAATATTATTGTTGCCAGCTTTGTGTTATTGATCGGATTATTCGTCTTTGCGACATATAACGATATCATTCGCTTATTTTAGGGACTTCATGTCCCTTTTTTTATGGGATAGAAAAAGACACCGTTAGGTGCCTAAATCATAAAATAGAGAATCGCAATCAAGTGACAGATCGATGCCAGAATGATAAAGATGTGCCATACGAAGTGATTAAACTTTCTTTGCGGATGTCCGTAAAAATAAGTTCCAATCGTATAAAGTACGCCGCCAGCTAAGATTAATAAGAAGAACGGCAGGGAACACTTTTGTATCAATGCCGGTAAGATAAAGATTGCCATCCATCCCATCGTCATATAGATCGTCATCGACAATACTTTGTGATTGGTATTGGAGATGGATTTTAAAAGCACACCGGCGATAACCATGAGCCATTCGATAGCTAAGACCGTATATCCAATCCAGTTATTCATCAAGCTTAAACATACCGGTGTATAGGTTCCGGCAATGGCCAAAAGAATCATAATGTGATCTAATTTTCGAAAAACTAGTTTATGAGTCGTATCATGTGGCATGCTGTGATAAAGACAGGAGCCTAAAAACATAAAGATCATGCAAATTATGAATATGGAAATACCTGTGGCATGCAAAGCGCCTGCCTGCAGATAAGCGCGTATGGCGTAATAAGGTAATGCGAATAATAAGAGCAGGGCCATGACCCCATGACTGACTGAATTGCCCACTTCTTCGCCAAAAGAAAGTGGGAATACATTTTTCATGCTTTCTTTCATTTTCTTTTTCATACCCACTATTTTAAAAAGGTTGGTGTTAAAATTCAAGGGAAAGATTGTCGATTTTTAGGGTGCTTTTTGATACAATGTTAAAGTTAGGATGAAGGTGAGTTATGTTTTTAAAGCGGATTGAGATACAAGGATTCAAAAGTTTTGCGGATAAAACGATATTACAATTTGATCATAATATAACCGGTATCGTAGGGCCAAACGGCTGTGGGAAGAGTAATGTCAACGATGCGATACGCTGGGTATTGGGAGAGCAGAGTACCAAAAGTCTTCGTTCCGGTACCAGTATGACCGATATCATTTTCAGTGGAAGTGAATATCGCAAACCGGTTAATATGGCAAAGGTAACACTGGTTTTTGATAATACGACCAAGGTGTTCGACTCGCCTTTTGAAGAAATCGAGATCACAAGACAATTGCAGCGTTCAACCAATGAAGCAAGCTATTTTATCAATAAAACGCCTTGTCGTTTGAAAGACATCAATGATCTGGTGATGGATACGGGTTTAGGGCGAGATTCTTTAAGTATCATTACGCAGGGAAATATCAGTTCATTTGCCGATGCCAAACCGGAAGAAAGACGATCGTTGTTTGAAGAAGCTGCCGGGGTTGCCAAATATAAAAAGCGTAAAAAAGTTTCTTTGCAGAAGCTGGAAAAAACTAAGGAGAACTTAGATCGCTTACAAGATATTTTAGATGAACTGGAACATCAGTTAGGACCTTTGGAAAAGCAGGCAAAAAAGGCTAAGCAGTACAAAACGTATAAAGAGGAATTGTCTTCCATTGAAATCAGCGTGTTAGTCGAAGAAATTGAAGCCTTAAATGAAGAAATCGAAACGATCAAAAATACATTATTTGAAAATAATACGATTCATGTATCCAAGGAAGCCAGCTTGGATCAGCAGGAAATTGATATACAGGAATTACGAAAGGAAATGCATGCCCTGGATCGTCAGATCAATGATCTACAGGGAGAATACACCAAAGCGATGGAAGAAAGCTATCAGCTTGAAAAACGCAAGGTCGAGCTGGATGAAAAACGAAAATATCGTTTACGTCAGGCGGATGCGTTAGAGAGAAAAGATGAGCTTTCACAAATGGTGCAGGAAGCCCGCTTTGAGTTTGAAGATCGTAAAAATCGTCTGCAGCGATTACAGGCAGAATTAGAACTTCATACTAAGAGCTTAAATATGCTGAAACAAAAATCGGGTGAGATCATCCAGCAGAATGTGGAAGAGCAACAAGTTCTTCAACAGCTAAAAAACCGCCAACAAGTCCTGGAAAACATGATTCGTCAGCCTTTTACGCATCAACAAGGTGTTAAAGCGGTCTTATCCGCACGACATTCATTATCCGGAATCTTAGGGGTTGTCAGTGAATTATTGATTGCACAGGATGATCGTGCCAATGCGATCAGTTCGGCTCTGCAAGCCAGTATTTATCATATCGTTACCAAAGATGAAGCCAGTGCCAGAGAGGCTATTGGGTACTTGAAAAGAAATCGCAGTGGCCGTGCCACCTTTTTGCCATTGGATATCATGCGTCCTCGTTATCCATCCAAAGAGCAGAAAGTCATTGCTTCGCAATCCAAAGGGTATTTAGGCTGGGCTAACGAAAGTGTTGAGTGTAAGGAAATTTTTAATGATCTAAGAGATCGTTTGTTGGGAAATGTATTGATCATCGATAATCTGGTTAATGCCAATGAATGTGCCAAACGATTACGTTATCAAGTCAAGATCGTGACCTTAGATGGAGATATCGTTCATGCCGGTGGTAGTATGACCGGAGGGGCCAATCGTCACCAAAGCACACCGGTGACGGCACAACATGAACTGAACCGCTTAAAAGAGCAGATTGAAGGACAGAAGATCAAAGTGGCTCATATTTCGGAAGAAAACCGTTTGATTGAAAGTAAGATGGATAATGAAACGGATACTTGTATGCAGCTGCAGATTGAAGTCGCAAAGCTGGAAAATATTTTTCAGACGAAAAAGGAAAAATATGAATCTTTGCAGGCGGAATATAATGAGCTGGTTCCACAGGAAACCACACAGGATCTGCAGGAAGATGACATCGTTGTTTTGATGTCAAAAATGCATGCCCGCATTGATGAGATCACTTCGTCGATTTCTTCTTTGCGAAAACGCCGCTACGATAAAGGAAGCATGGTGGAGCAGCTGGAAAATCAGATGCGTATGACAAGGCGTGAAATGAATGCCCTGCAGGCGGAGATTCATGATGCGGAGCTGCAGCAGGCTAAAAAACAGGCGTATTTGGAAAGCGCGTTAAATCGTTTGAATGCGGACTATCAGATGACTTACGAATATGCTTGTGAACAGCGCAAGGAAATCGATATCGAGAAAGCAAAAGATCGCGTCGTAGAACTTCGCCAGGCCATCAATCGTCTGGGGAATGTGAATTTAGATGCGCCGCAACAATATTCGGAAATCAAGGAACGTTTTGATTTTATGCAGGGTCAAAAAGCAGACCTGGAACAAGCCTCTGCCCAGATTTTACAGGCCATTGATGAAATGGATGAAACGATGAAGATACAGTTTACGGAAATGTTCCACAAGATCAATAAGGAGCTGGATGGTATCTTTAAAGCAATGTTTGGAGGTGGGAAGGCTCGCTTATCCATGGTCGATCCCCAGGATGTGTTGAATACGGGAATCGAAATCGATGTACAGCCTCCGGGAAAGATGGTCAAAAACCTACAGTCTTTTTCCGGTGGTGAAAAAGCATTGATTGCGATCAGTGTCTTATTTGCCATTTTGCAGGCAAGAACGATGCCTTTGTGTATTTTCGATGAAGTTGAAGCGGCTCTTGACCAGGCCAATGTCGAACGTTTTGCGAAATATTTATCACATTTCAGCGATCGTTCACAGTTTATCGTTGTAACACATCGTCCGGGAACGATGGAACAATGTGAAATGTTGTATGGGATTACGATGCAAAAAGACGGTGTTTCTAAATTATTAAAGGTACAGCTCAAAGATGCGGTACATATCCTGGAAAAGGAGGAAAATTAGAATGGCATTTTTTCAATCCATCAAAGAAGCCTTTGTCAAAAATAAAGATAAGGATAAATACTTATCCGGTTTAGGAAGATCACGTAAAAGCTTTGGAGATAGACTACGTGCCTTGTCCAATAGCTTTAATGGTGTTAATGATGAGTTACTGGAACAAATCATGATCATCCTATTGGAAAGCGATGTCGGTATTCATACGGCACAAAAGATCGTGGATCAGTTTGAGGCCGGTGCCTCTCATATTCGCGATTATGATTCTATGGAAGATTATTTTATCAGTATCCTACATGATTTTTATAATCAGGAAAGCGATGAAGATATTCAGTATAACGAGAATGGACCTACGGTGATTTTTATGGTGGGTGTCAATGGTTCAGGAAAAACGACCAGCTCGGCTAAGCTGATCAAATATTACCAGGATCAAAATCTTTCCGTTGCTGTGGCAGCGGCTGATACATTTCGTGCCGGTGCGGTAGATCAGATCGCCACATGGGCCGATAGATTAGGGGTTCCGTGTATCAAAGGAAAACCAAACCAAGATCCCAGCTCTGTTTTGGTCGATGCATGTCGCTATGCCAAAGAACATCAAATTGATATCTTGTTGGCGGATACGGCCGGTCGTTTACAGACCAAAACCAATCTGATGAAAGAATTAAGCAAGATGGTTCGTGTCTGTGATCGTGAAATCGAAGGAGCGCCACATGAAGTATGGCTGGTACTGGATGCGACCACCGGTCAAAATGGTATTTCACAAGCCAGGGAGTTTTTGGAGGCTACTTCAGTATCCGGTATTATCCTGACCAAAATGGATGGTACCGCAAAAGGTGGGGTTGTATTGGCCATTCGCGACAGTCTGCATATTCCGGTACGCTTTTTAGGTTTAGGTGAAAAGCCGGAGGATTTAAAACCGTTTGAGATCAACAGTTACTTGATGGGTATCACAAAAGGACTGGAATCGGATGAATAGATTAGAATCCAATGTATTATTTGATATTTACGGTGATTTGTTGACAAAGCGTCAAAAAGAGATTTGTTCGCTGTATTTTGAAGAAGATTTTTCTTACACAGAAATCAGTGAGGCCCTGGAAATATCCAGAGCCGCTGTACAGGACAGTTTAAAAAAATCGATGCAGCAGCTACATAAATACGAAGACATCATTCAATATGTATCAAAAAGAAAACGTATTGTTTCTCTTTTAAAAGATTTGGATGATGATAAGATAAAAGAGGAAATATTGAGCATATTATAGGAGGTAATAAAACATGCCAATCGTAATGAGTGTCAATGCCGGAAGCAGTTCGTTGAAGTTTCAGGTATTCCAAATGCCGGAAGAAAAAGTATTAGCGCAGGGAAACATTGAAAGAATCGGATTAAACGATTCCATTGTAGGAATGAAGTTTAACGATCAGAAAGTCGAAGAAGTCTTAGATATCCCGGATCATGGGGTAGCTGTTTCCAAGCTTATGGAAGTTTTGATCAAGTATCACATTGTAGAAAGCTTGGAAGATATCAAAGCTATTGGTCATCGTATGGTTCATGGTGGAGAATACTATGATCATTCGGTACCGGAAAGTAAAGAAGCCGAAGATAAGATTGATGAATTAAAGGTGCTCGCACCTTTGCACAACCCAGCTGGTTTGTTAGGCTATCGTTCTTTCAAGAAGGCTTTGCCGGAATGTAAGCATACCTTTGTCTTTGATACAGCTTTCCATCAAAGCATGCCGGAAGAAAACTATATCTATCCGATTCCTTATGAATATTATGAAATAGATGAAATTCGCCGTTATGGAATGCATGGTACCAGTCACCTGTATTTAACACATCGATTGGCAGAAATTTTGGATAAACCGGTAGAAGAGATGAATATCATCACATGTCATTTAGGAAACGGTGCTAGTATTACGGCTGTCAAAAACGGTAAGTCCTTTAAAACCAGTATGGGCTTTACACCGCTTTCCGGTGTCATGATGGGAACACGTTGTGGTGATATCGATCCTGCCATCATTATGTTTTTGGAAAAGAAATATGGTTATACACCGGATGAAATGGATACGATCTTAAATAAAAAATCCGGAATGCTTGGTGTATCAGGTATCAGCAGTGACGGACGTGATGTAGAAGCCGCTGCCGAAGCCGGAAACAAAAGAGCAATCCTGACACAGAAAATCTATGTCAATTCCATCGTTGAAACTGTCAGTGGTTACTATGGTTTGATGGGTGGTGCGGATGCGATCGTCTTTGCCGGCGGTATCGGTGAAAATGACTCTGTGATGCGTCAAAAAATCTGCGATCGTTTGTCTGTTTTAGGCGTTAAGGTGCCGGAAGACTTAAATATGGGTGTTCGCGGTATTGAAAAGAAATTAAGCAGTGATGATTCTAAGATCAGCGTATGGCTGATTCCAACTAATGAAGAACTTGTGATGGCAAGAGATGCTTATGCCAACCTTTGCGATGAAAAATAAGATCTTCTCATTGATCGAACAATACGATTCTATCATTTTGTTTCGTCATGTCCTGCCGGATATGGATGCCTTGGGCAGCCAGTTTGGTTTGGCTTATTGGCTTAAAAAAACTTATCCGCAAAAACAGATTTATGTCACCGGAAGCGCGAATGCCTTATCGAAGGAACTTCAGCTTTCTTTTGATACCATTGCGGATGATACTTATGCAAGATCGCTTGGAATCTTGTTGGATGCTTCAACAGCCAACCGGGTAGATGATGAAAACTACAAGCTTTGTGATTTTACGATTCGTATTGATCATCATATAAAGACCGAAAGCTTTTGTGATTTGGAATGGATCGATGAAAAGGCCAGCGCGACCTGTGAAATGTTAGGATTGCTGCTGATGGAAAAAGATTGTTCGAAAGAGGCGGCGCAGATGTTGTATCAGGGACTGGTTGCCGATAATGTTCGATTTACGACCACCAGCGTGCGCAGGGAAACTTTTCAGGCAGCAGGCTTCTTATTTGAGAAGGGCGCCGATGTAGTACAGGCCGATCGTATCAATTTTTCCAGTACGCTGGAAGACTTTCAGTATGAAACGATGATTCGCAACAAGGCCAAAGTATCACAAAAATGTATGACGGCAATTATGGAAACGGCAGAGTATTTACCGCTCATGAAAACCTTTGCGAAAGCCAAAGAAAAGGTCTATGCGCTAAGCGGTGTTTCTTCAATTGAAATATGGGCTTTGTTTACGCGTATGGAAGATGGTGTGCACTACAGCGCATCTTTACGCTCCAAAACGATCGATATTCGCGATATTGCCCAGGCCTATCATGGCGGTGGTCATGCCTGTGCCTGCGGTATTAAAAATCTGACCATTAAGCAGGTTCATGAAATTATCGATCAGCTTGCGATACGAAGTACAATGTAAAGTGTTCAGTTCATTTGAACACTTTTTTCATTTCCTGTACAATGAAAAAAAAAGAAAGGAGGTTCTTCTATGGTTCATTTACATGCCCGCAGTTGTTACAGCCTTTTAGAATCCAGTCTGCGTGTGGAAAGACTGGTCGATCAAAGTGCGGCGTTGGGATATCGACATGTGGCATTAACGGATAAAGATGCGATGTTTGCCACGATGAAGTTTTATAAATATGCTTTATCAAAAAATATACATCCCATTCTTGGACTGGAGCTGGATGTACAGATGAAACAGGGACCTTCTACTTTTATCCTGCTTGCGAAAAACGATCGCGGCCTGCAGGATTTGTATGCGCTATCGACACAGAGAATGCAGATACAGAATACTGTAACCTTTGAAGAATTATGTAAGCGAAGTGCAGATTGTGTCGTAATTTCCTGCGGCATACAAGATCATGACATCCTCAATGGCTGGATCTTACATGATGATACAGAAAAGCTGAAAGAGTATTTTATAACGTGTAAAAACAGTTTCCCTTGTTTTTATGCCGGTATTGCCTGTAATGATTCTGGTTTTTGGCGAGCTAAAAATATCGAATTAAAGAAATTGTATCGATCTTTATCCATCCCGACTTGTGCTTTATCGTATATTCTTTATGAAAAAAAAGAAGATGTCAAACAATTGCGTATCTTAAAAGCTATTCAAAAACAGGCACGCATACATGATCAAAACTTAAATGTTTTAAACGATCGTTATATTCGCTCCATGAAGGAAATGGAATCATTATATGATTCGGAGGATCTTCAAAATACCGAAGAAATTGCCAAGATGTGCAATGTGCAGATGGCTATGGAAAAAAGCCATTTACCGGTCTTTCAAAATAAATTAGGCATTGACTCGTCTTCTTTTTTGATCAAGCTGTGTAAGGCCGGACTACAAAAGAGACTGCATAAAAAAGAGAATGAAGTCTATACAAAACGACTGGAATATGAATTATCTGTGATTACACGGATGGGCTTTACTAACTATTTTTTGATCGTCTATGATTTTATTCGTTTTGCCCGCACAAAGGGCATTTATGTCGGACCGGGGCGAGGCAGTGCAGCCGGTTCTCTGGTTGCATATTGTTTAGGAATCACGCACATCGACCCCATTCAGAATCATTTATTGTTTGAGCGTTTTTTAAATCCCGATCGTGTTTCTATGCCGGATATTGATACCGATTTTCCCGATGATCGTCGCGATGAGGTCATTGAATATGTCAAAAACTTGTACGGTGAGCAGCATGTCTGTCATATTGTGACATTCAACACATTAAAGGCAAAACAGGTCTTACGAGATGTAGGTCGGGTGTATTCAATTTCTTCTTCCAAAATTGATTCCTTGACCAAATTAATTCGAAACGTACCCAATATGACGCTGCGACAGGCCTATCAGGAAAATACAAAGTTTCAATCTTTAGTTCAAAAAGATGATCTTTTAAAAGAATTGTATTATAACTGTCTGGCTTTAGAAGGCTTGCCACGCCATATTTCCTTACATGCCGCCGGTATTGTTTTAAGCGATCAGCCGATTACTAATGTATGTCCTAAAGTACAGGTGGATGCGGATAATCAGGCTACCCAGTTTACTATGGAATATCTGGAAGAACTGGGCTTGATCAAAATGGATTTTCTGGGCTTAAGAAATTTGACAACGATTGATCAAATCGTTAAACAAATTCAAAAAAAGACACACCAACCTTTTGATATCCTAAAGATTCCATTAAACGATCAAAGAACGTATCAGTTATTGGCAAGAGCCGATACCCTGGGTGTTTTTCAGTTGGAGAGTTCAGGCATTCAAAGTTTGCTTAGAAAAATGAAGCCATCACGGTTTGAAGATATCTGTGCGGTACTGGCCTTATATCGTCCAAGTGCCATGCATAATATTGATCTATATATTGCGCGTAAAGAAGACCCTCGAAAGATCGAATATCCTCATCCTTTGACCAAGCCGATCTTGGAGGAAACCTATGGCATCATGATCTATCAGGAGCAGGTCATGCAGATCGCAAGGGCGATTGGTAATTTAAGTCTGGCACAGGCCGATTCTTTGCGTAAGGCGATGTCTAAGAAAAATCATGAGCAGATGGAAAGCTATAAGGAATTGTTCATTCAAGGTGCTTTGCAGCATCAATGTACGTTTAAACAGGCCAATGGCTTGTTTGATACCATGGCCCAGTTTGCCAGCTATGGCTTTAATAAATCACACAGCTATGCCTATGCTCTGATTGCCTATCAAATGGCGTATTTAAAGGCTAATTATCCTTTATATTTTTATCAGTGTTTATTAGACAGTGTGATTGGTTCGGAAACAAAAACCAATCAGTATCGGCAGGAATGTATGCATCGACATGTTAAGATCTTATGTGTGGATGTCAATGCTTCACAGGATCATTATCATATTGAAAATCAGGCATTGCGTATGCCGCTGCAGGTATTAAAAGGAATCGGACAATCTATTTATCCGATCATCTTAAAAGAGCGTCAGAATGGAGTGTATAAAGATTATATTGATTTTGTCGTTCGATGCAATGCCAGAAAACTGACCGAATCCAGCATGCGTATTTTGATCGATGGTGGTGCTTTAGATTCTCTTGGACTCAATCGTGCTACCATGCATGAAAATTTAGGACGAGTTCTAGTCTATGCCGATTTAGTACGAACTGAAGCGATGGGACAGATTTCCTTTGATTTTTCAGTTGTCTCTAAGCCTAATTTGATCAAGGTCAAAGAAAATAAAATGGAGCGAGCCAGGAAAGAGTTCATGGTCTATGGCTTTTATTTAAGCCAACATCCGGTACAACAGTTACGACAGGAAACATTTAAACAATGTATTCCTTTTTCACAGGCTGAAAATAAAAATGGCTTTATGCAGGTGATTGGGCGAGTGACCAGCTTTCGTACCCATACGACAAAGCAGGGAGAGCTTATGTGCTTTGTATCACTGGAAGATGAAACCGGAAAGATCGATATCGTACTGATGCCGGCTGTATATGCGAAGGAAAAAGATCAAATTGCCAAAGATCGTATCGTCTTTGTGCAGGGAAATAAAAATCGCCCTCAGTCGATCATAGCACGAAAACTTCGCTGTATCGATGCGGAAAGCTAAAGAAAGAAGAGGTCTATTTTGAAAGATATTTTTGATAACACGACCATTTATAAGAATGAATTATTAAAAAAATACACATATACAAAGACAGGAGGACCGGCGGATTATTTAGCCTTACCGGAAACGATTGAAGCGCTTTGTGACTACATTGCTTATGCCAAAACAAAGAAAATACCTTACCTTGTCTTAGGAAATGCCAGCAATCTGATCGTACGGGATCAGGGTATCGAAGGCTTAGTCATCTTAACGACACAACTAAAACAGATCCATGTCAAGGAAAATCGAATCGTTGCCCAGGCCGGAGCCAGCTTGAAAGCGGTCTGTGCCAGGGCTTGCGAATATGCACTTAGCGGCTTGGAATTTGCCTGTGGCATACCGGGAAGCATCGGTGGAGCTGTTTATATGAATGCCGGTGCTTATGATGGACAGATTGATGAAGTCTTTTACAGTGCCACGGTTTTAACGGAAAAAGGAACGATTGAAACATGGACAAAAGAACACATGGATTTTTCGTATCGTCACAGCATTTTACAGGAAAGAAAAGCGATTGTATTAGAGGCAGAATTTCAACTGACTCCTGGTGATCCGTCAAAAATTCAAGAAAAAATGGATCATTTAATGGAACTTAGACGCAGTAAACAACCTTTAGAATATCCATCCTGCGGCAGTGTCTTTAAACGGCCCAAAGGACATTATACCGGCGCTTTGATTCAACAGGCCGGACTGCAGGGATTAAAGTGGGGTGGAGCGCAGATCTCTGAAAAACATGCCGGCTTTATTGTGAACATCGATCATGCGACCGGAAAAGATTATGAGGAATTGATTGCCTATATACAAAAAGTGATCGATCAAAAATTTGGTGTACATTTAGAACCGGAAGTTCGAATCATAGGCAGAAGATAAATAAAGAGAGGTAGGAAACCATGAGAGTAAAAGTTGATATTGATCAAGCATTATTTACGCAATATAGAGATATCCGTTTAGGTTGTATTCAATTTGACGCGATGGTTCAGGAATCCCAGCCAAAATTCTGGGAACATGTAGATAATGATGTGATACCCGGCATAAGACAGTCTTTAGAGGGAAAGGAATGGAATTAAATTCCCGGTGTTAAAGGAAGTCGTTTGGCGTATAAGGCTTTTGGAAGAAACCCAGGCAGGTATCGGGTTTCTTCGGAGGCTTTATTACGCAGGGTATGACGTTTAGATCCTTTGTACCGTATTAATACAGTTGTCGATGTCAATAATCTGATTTCAATACAAAGTGGCCTGTCTGTTGGATCATATGATATAGAACAGATCAAGGGCGATGTTCTTCTTCGTAAAGCCGGTTTCCAGGAAGGCTATATAGGGATTGGAAAATCATTTATCGACATGGAAAATATGCTGATGCTTGCGGATCAGGAAGGAATCTTCGGTTCTTCCTTGTCTGATTCTATCCGTACCATGGTGACAATGCGATCTCAACATATTTTAAGCGTTATCTATTGCTTTGAAGCAGAGCTTGATCTCTCATCACTTTTGGATACATCCAAACTTTTGCTTGCGGAATATGCCGGGGCAAAGAATGTTGAAACATGGATCGTCTGATCTCGCGTTCGAAGGATAGATTTCTAAGGAAATAAATGGATTCTTTCTTGACGAAGACGATCAGATTTTATATACTACCTATGTTGCAGATTCTGTTCTGATCTTGCAACCGCACAAAAAAGGTAAAAAGTGAGAAATCCACCTTCATGGCGAGTATCAGGAACATAGAATAGGAGGTGCTTGCATGTACGCAATTATTGAAACAGGCGGAAAACAGATCAAAGTTGAAAAAGATGCTGTGATCTTCGTAGAAAAATTAGATGCTAACGAAGGAGATACAGTTACATTTGATAAGGTTTTATTCGCTGATGGAAAATTTGGTAAACCTTATGTAGAAGGTGCTAAAGTTACAGGAACTGTTGAAAAACAGGGTAAAGGTAAGAAAATTACGATTGTAAAATATAAACCTAAAAAATCTTCTACACGTAGAAAACAGGGACACCGTCAACCTTACACTCGTGTTAAGATCGAAGCAATCGAGGCTTAATTATGATCAAGGTCATCCTGACATATCATAAGGATCAGGTGTCAAGTATTCAGATTACCGGACATGCGCAAAGCGGTCCCTATGGACAGGATATCGTGTGTGCCGGAGTCAGTGTTGCAAGTATCGGTGCTTTAAATGCACTGGATGTATTATGTCATGA
>NZ_JAXKBY010000108.1:0-5228 GCF_036552745.1 Faecalicoccus sp. | reverse complement strand
GGACTGGATCAAGATCGTTAAAAGCGGTCATGCCCGTAATAAGATTCGTTCTTTTTTACAGCGTCAGGAACAAAGTGACCGGCGGGAGGTCATCAAAAAAGGACAGGAGATGTTGCAGGAGGAATTCAAAAAGGAAAAGCTGGATGAGTCCTATCTGCAGCCAAAGCGTATAGAAGGCATCTTACATTCTTTATCGTTTAAAGCACTGGATGATCTTTATGTGGCGATTGCCAATAAACGGGTTTCTGTACAGGCGGTCGTGGATCGACTTGTCAAAAATCGTCAGTCGGCTCTAAGTGATGAAGAAATTGTTAAACAGTTTAATAAAGCGTTACCAAAAGAACAAAAAGCCACAAGCTGTGGTGTTATCGTTCCGGGTATCGATACAATTGCGGTTTCTCTGGCCAACTGTTGTTCACCGATTCCGGGTGATGCGATCGTAGGTTATATCTCAAAAGGGCAGGGTGTTAAAGTACATCGTGCTGATTGTCCAAACATTGCCAATGAGAAAAAACGTCTGATTCCGGTAAGCTGGGCAGAGCATATCGATGAAAAACGCTACGAGGTGAAACTGATCGTTTACAGTGATGATCGTAATTTCCTTTTAAGCGATATCGTGACAACACTACAACAATGCAACGCGTATTTACGCCATGTAGATTCCTGTGTTGATGAAAACAATCTAACAGCTACGACTAAGCTTGCGATCACGGTGCAGGATGCCGATCATTTAAAAGTGATCATGACCAATCTAAAAAAAGTTCGCAGTGTCACCGACGTCATACGAACGATTCAATAGCTATGAAACGATATGTTTTGTAGCTTTTTTCTTTTTATATTCGATCGAAATATAGATGCATCGTGATGCGATCTCACGAAGGATGTGTTTGGGCTTATGATCCGGATACCAGAGACCGCTGTATTCTTTAAAAAAACTTTTTCCGATGGCGCAGGCACGTCGAATATGCGTGCCGCTGGACAAAATCAAAACCGGGACATCACCGATCTTCTCTTTCGTGAACTGAAAATTTTCCCAAGTGTTTCTAGCTTTTGTCTCACATACAATCGGCATAGCAATGCGCTTTCGAATGTATTTTTCCATTTGAAGGCTTTCTACATATTGATTTTTGACAGCACCGCCGGAAATGATCAATGTATCAAAATAACCCTTTTTGTAAGCTTCCATTGCCAGCTCACATCGGCGAATCTGGTTGGTTGCATACGAACCGTCATTGTGACTGGGACATCCTAATAAAAGAGCATAGGGATATTTTTTCTTTCGTCTAGGTATGGCAGGAAAATAATGAAGATACACCAGCAGCAAGCATACTACAAATAAAATGAACAAAACCAAAAGCATTTTAACGATCATAGATGAGCACCGGCCTTTCCGGAATAGGATGTTTTAAAACACTGTTATACAATGCCCATGTCTTTTGATGGATCGCTTGAAGAAAAGGATCCATCTGATTAAAACGTGTAATGATATTGGATGCATCACATTGTTTCAAGCAGGCTTGTCCGATGGAATCAAATCCTAAAACCTTAAGTTTATAGAAAGATGTCTCCTTCATCTCTTCTTTCTTAATTTGTAAAAGAATCATCAAACACGTTCTTTGTATTCGGGCACGTGTATATGTTTTTGTGATGGCAGCCTCTAAAAAGGAAGACCAGTTGGATGCGCTTTGTGCCACAGCTTTTAAACGATTTTCAATGCCTTCGGTTACCAGATGTATCTTTCTTAGATCTTCGGCATCCATCATTTGTAAAAGAAGACGTAAAGAAGGATAATACGAATCCCAGGATTGTTCTTTTAAAAACAGGGAATCGTAGAATTCTTTTTTTCCGGAAAAGAAATCAGAACGGGTCTGCGTTGCGCTTTTATAGGCAGGATTTCTATGAATCGTTACCGGTTCAATGTGGTATAAATCACAATAACGGATATATTGCATTCCTAATATATCATTAGGCTGGATATCCAAATCCTGGTTTATGTTTAAACTTTTTGAAGGGTCAGCAGAAATTTCCTTTTGTCTCGTTAAAAGATGTCGCAAATAAGCAACATCGTTTGTTTCGGATCCGAAACAAAGTGTATCGATTGGAAGGCAGGATAGTGCCTGTAAATTGTATTTGGCAAAATAATTCGCACTCTGCGCTCCAAAACAAACCGGGCATTCTAAAACCAAATTTGCTCCATATTGCAAAGCAAGCTTAGTTTTATCATAAGGCGTTAGCAGGGATGGTAAACCACGTTGCGAAAAGCAGCCTGTAAGGATAACAACTAAACAATCGCATTGAGTAATTTCCTTTGCTTTTTGAATGTGATAGATATGCCCCTGGTGAAATGGATTGTATTCGGCAATGATTCCTGTAATTTTCATGATAATATCTTACCATTTAAGTTGACTTTCGTCAGGTGTTTTATTATAATATCAAATGCGACATGAGGTGGAGATCGTGAAATTTCAAAAAATTGATTTTCAAAATGCGAAAAATGGAATCGTTCATATCGATGAGAGAATCTCTGTGGAAGAAAATGATTTTCTGCGTCATACTCAAGTCAAATCCATTCCAGAGGTACATATAACTGGTACTTTACAGTTTGACCAATCTTCTTTGGTCTTTTCCAATTTGGAACTGGATGGAGTGATGATCGTTCCAGATTCCATTACTCTGGAAGACCTAGAAGTGACATTTGACACAACGTCGCAAGTAACCTATTCATTCGAACCGGTCGATCCGGATGAAGACGAGATCATCGTTGTCAAAAAGGATACGATCGATATAAACCCGGAGATCTTACAGGCAGTGATTTATGAAGCGCCTATGCACATTACCAACTGTCCAAGAGATAAATATCCAAAGGGTGATGGATGGCAAGTCCTGTCGGATCAGGATCCTAAAGAGGAGAAAATCGATCCCAGATGGGCAAAGTTAAATGAATTCAAACTGGATGATGACTAGGAGGTGTAACCATGGCTGTTCAACAGAGAAGAGGATCAAAAACACGTAAGGCAAAACGTAGAACTCACTACAAATTGAGTAAACCGGCATTAACACGTTGTCCAAATTGTGGTGAATATAAACTTGCACATAAAATGTGTTCTTGTGGAGAATACAACGGTAAAAAAATTATCGAAGGTTAATCAATAAGCTGGCTTTGTCAGCTTCTATTTTGGGGTGTTAGCTCAGTTGGGAGAGCGCTACGCTGGCAGCGTAGAGGTCAGGGGTTCGAACCCCCTACGCTCCACCATGATTTTTAAACACATTTATTAGTTAAATTGTCTATATTTCATGTACATTTAGTGCAAATTAGATGTTTGTCTGTATTTCGCAGACGAACATCTTTTTTCTTTATTCTACGCTCCACCATATGCAGATAAGTCCTGTATGTAAAAGGGCTTTTTCTTTTTATTTATTTAATATACTAGTTGAAGTGAACCCGGAAAGTTGAATAACCAATTGAAGGAATCGCTTCTTTGTTTACTGTTTTTTAGAATTGGTGTATAAAAATTGATTTTAATCTCTATAATATATATAGAATATATGAAAAAAGAGGGACTGTTATGTATGATGTAATCATTATTGGAGCGGGTATTGTTGGATGTGCTATTGCTCGTAACTTATCGCAATATAATGTAAAAGTAGCTGTATTAGAAGCAAGCAATGATATCGCAATGGGTGCCACAAAGGCAAACTCTGCCATTGTCCATGGAGGCTATGCAGAAAGTCATGATAAAATTAAAGGACGATTATGTTTTAAAGGACGTCAGCAATTTCGGAAATTGAATGAAGAGTTGAATTTTGGATTTTCTATGACAGGATCGCTGGTTCTGGCTTTTTCGGATTCAGATTTGCCTAAATTGGAAGCGCTAAAAACCAATGGAATTAAAAATGGTCTTACCGATTTGGAAATTTGGAATCATGAACAAATTTTAGTAAAGGAACCAAATATCAATCGTGAGGTTCGTTATGCTTTATATTGTGATGGAGCCGGTATAACATCTCCTTATGAAATGGCCATTGCTTTAATGGAGAACGCGATTCATAACGGAGTCAAGCTGTATTTAAATACACCTTGTACAAACATTCAAAAGGAAAGGAATATTTTCCATGTGAAAAGTGCAAATCATGTCTTTAATAGTTCTGTTGTCATCAATGCCAGTGGATTGTCGAGTCAATTAATTTCAAATATGGTTGGAATTGATAATTTCACAATTACACCACGCAGTGGACAATATCTATTGTTTGCCAGAGGAACCGGGAAGCTGGTTCATCATGTATTATTTCAAATGCCTAGTAAAATGGGAAAGGGAATTTTAGTTACTCCGACTTATCATGGGAATTTACTATTAGGCCCCGATGCCATTGATGAGAGTGGAATCAATAAGGCAACTGATGTAAACCGTTTGATTCATATTTATCAGCAAGCCAAACAAACCACACCGCATATCGATCCCACTCAGTTCATTCGATCTTTTGCCGGTGTTCGGGCCGTATCAAGTACGGATGACTTTATCTTGGGCGAAAGTACGGTTTCCGGATTTATTCAATGCGCAGGAATTCAATCGCCGGGGTTAACAAGTTCTCCTGCGATTGCCGACTATATTGTTGGGCTTATTGATGAAAAGTATATAAAATTAAATCGAAAGACAAACTTTGATCCCTATAGAAAACCGATTATTGAAAAAAAGGAACTTCGATCTATGAAGGAAATTGCACCTTTAGTGGCTTTAGATCGTGGAGATAATCGTATAGTTTGTCGTTGTGAACAAGTAGATGAGAAAACAATTCGTGATGCGATGACCCGTGAAATTCCGGTTACAACAATCGATGGAATAAAACGAAGGACACGAGCTGGCATGGGTTTTTGTCAAGGAACATTTTGCAGGCCCAGAGTAAAAGCGTTAATGGAAGAAATTTTAGGACACGAAATAAATGATGAGTTCGATGTAGAACATAGTGGTATCAATCGAGTGGGTAAAAGTGAATTCTTAGATTTTTTATCCAAGGAGACAAAATAATCAGTCAGATGCTTAGAATCATTTGTTTATTTGTATAAATTGTAACCATTCCATGATAAATTTTTTTCGCTATACCCACAGTTTGGTGATTTAGCCATAATTCAGCATTAAAAAGAAACCTCAAATAAAGCATCTGTTGCAATCTGCCGGATAAAAAAGTAATGAATAGAGTACTTCAACTTCTTTAAGACATAGACAAGTATT
>NZ_JAXKBY010000107.1:0-7814 GCF_036552745.1 Faecalicoccus sp. | reverse complement strand
CCATCAAATGGGAAGTTGCATGTTTGGTTAAAAATGATTGAGTATTTGTAGTCATAAAGAATACCTCTTTTCTGACTATAATATAAAATCTAATTTGACATTATTTATGCCATATCACCAAATTGTCGGTATAGCGTAATTTTTTTCTAAGTTTTTCAAGACGCTTGTAAACGGCATTGGTCGACATATGAAGATCTTCAGCAATTTCTTCAATTGTATAGTCCTGCATCAATAGGATCAGGATCTCCAGAAGTCTTCTATCCGATTTCTTTAGGACATAGTAAACAGTGACATCTTCGATTTCATCCAGCAGCTTTTCCGGAGTTGCGATAATCACCGGATCATAAGCAGGAACCATTAGAAACAACCCCTCGCTTGTCGCCCTTTCGTGATCGGTAAACCTTCTGTCATCCAGGAACAGACGATAGTCATAATTTCTTAGAATTTGAATTGTACCTTCATCTACTCCTAGCTGCCTTAGCAATCTCTCTTCCTTTTCTTTTTTGTCGAGCCATTCTTTGTAGTCTCTTCCATGATTGTGTCCCATAATGCTTTCTCCTTTCACTTAATAGGCGGCGAAATCACTGATTTTTCGCCTCCCGAAAGAAAAAAAGCATAAAAAAATGACAGAGATTCAATATTGGTCGTTGGTCTCTGTCAAGGGCTGTGGATAAATCATTAGCAATCAACTCTTGCATAAAAATACTAGAACAGTTAACAAAAGTCTACTATTTCTTAGTGAATGCTAATGTAAGTATATATTTTGCTATGGAAATATGATATCATATTACATATGAAAAAAGCGATATTGCAGTGTGCAAACAAGAGGAGTTTGATATCTATGAATAATGTTTGTTACAACAATCTTTTTAAATTATTAATTGATAAGGGTCTTAAAAAAAGCGATCTTGCTAGGATGTGCAATCTTAGCTCGCCTACAATGGCAAAATTATCAAAAAATGAATATGTATCGATGGACGTATTAGTTCGGATTTGTAGAGGATTAGATTGTTCACTAGATGATATCGTAGAAGTCGTCGCATTAAAGGAGAATGCCTAAATGGAGACAAGCACTTCTTATAAGACGCTCACAAGAGAGCAATTCTTGTTTTCTGAGATGCGAATTACCGCAAGGCTCATGACGCAGGGATTGTCTGATAAAGAAATTGTTCAAGAAATTGAAGAAGACAATCTTTATCAATATCCTACAAACAAGATGATTAGAAATATCACAAGCGTTTGTTTGAAACGTCTTCATACATTGGATAGTGAGAAACTAGTAGATTTAATTGCGAATGGATCTTCGGATTCTGCTAAACAAACTTGCCTCTATGCAATGATCAAATATTATCGCATTGTCTATGATTTTATGGTCGGTGTGATTGGCGAGAAATATCGTTTAAAAGATATGTCCTATTCTCGAATGGATGTAAATGTTTTATTCACTCGATTGCAGGAACAAAACGAAACGGTAGCAAAGTGGTCAGAGTCTACGATCCAAAAGAACAAACAAGTTCTAACTAAATTATTAGTTGAAAATGAATATTTAGATTCTATAAAATCAACGACTTTAAATCCTGTCTTGATTGATCTGGGATTAAAAGAAGTATTAAAAGAGCGAAATGAAAAGGCAATACTGAGTGCTTTTAACTGTTTTGAGTAGGTGAAGTTATGGATATCAAAGAAAGATTAGATCTTTTAAAAAAGACGATCCAACAAGAAGATTTCCTTTTGGGCAAAGGATTAAGTAATGAAGTCAATATTCGTATGTTTTGTTATGACCCAAAAGAAGAAATGATTGTTCGCCATTTTATAGAGCGGATTACTAATGAAAGTTTAGAATGTAATATCAAATATTACGATCTATATGAAGTGTTTTTAAAGATATGTGAAGACAACCGAATTCTAGATCGTATTCCGGCTTTAGAAGAAAAAAGAGGAAAAGATTTTTTGGCCAAACAATTTGAGAAAATGTGCGATGCCAAGACCTTCGCTTCCAAGATGCAATATGATCCGCACGTTCGTGGTAAGGATGTTGTTGTATTAGGCGGAGTTGGAAAAGTATTTCCATTTATGCGTGTGCATAGTTTATTAGAAGCCATGCAACCACTATTTACAGATGTTCCCATTCTTGTATTTTATCCAGGAACATTTGATGGCCATTATGTTAAATTATTCAATTTACTAAAAGCTAACGAGTATTATCGGGCATTTAATTCGTTATAAGAAATAGGGGAGAGAACTTATGCAGATAAAAAATATGTTTAGAGATGACATCAACCGGAATATCAACGGTGTCGTCCAAGTTGAACAAGAAGAGAAAGATGTTGTTTATCAAGAAATCAAAGAATATGTCGTTACATCCGAATTAAAGAAGCATTTTGTCACATTCTTTGATGCTTATAGCGATTCCTTTGTTCATCCAACCGATAATGTTGGTGTATGGATCACCGGCTTCTTTGGCAGTGGTAAATCACACTTTTTAAAGATGTTGTCTTATTTATTATCGAACAAGACAGTCAATGGTAAACCAACGATTGAATATTTTAGAGACAAATTCGATGACGAATTAACCTTCATGAATGTTGAAAAATCAACAAGTGTTCCAACCGAAACAATCCTTTTTAATATCGACGTAGAAGGCTCCATCAATAAAGATGACACCGCTGTATTACGCGTGTTCGCCACCGTTTTCTATAATCATCTAGGTTTTTATGGCAAGGATCTGAAAGTTGCCAGTTTAGAAAAGTTCATTTCTAAACAAGGGAAGTATGATGAGTTTAAAAGAGTATTTGAAGAGATCAATGGCGAATCTTGGGAAGAAACACGAAATACAATGGCTTTCTTTGAAGATGATGTTGTTGAAACAATGGTCAAGGTACTCGGTATCAGTGAAACAGCTGCCAGAAACTGGTTTAATGGCACTGAAGAAGTGGATCTTAGTGTTGGTCAATTAGTGGATGAGATCAAAGAATATGTAGATTCCAAACCAGAAGGATTCCGTTTATTGTTCATGATTGACGAGGCTGGTCAATATATTGGTACCAATACCAGCATGTTATTAAATCTACAATCACTGATCGAAAAGTTAGGTTCTGTTTGCCGTGGACAGGTATGGATCGTTGCCACAGGACAAGAAGCTTTAGATGATATGATCAAAGTCCGCCAAGATGAATTCTCTCGTATCATGGCTCGTTTTAAAGTGCGGTTGAGTTTAACCTCTTCATCCGTTGGTGAAGTTATTGAAAAGCGCTTGTTGACTAAGACGGATGAAGCAGAAAAGACCTTGAAGATGGTCTATGATAATAACGATTCCGTTTTAAGAAATCTTTATTCTTTTGATACTGAAAATAAGGATATTTGCGGTTATTCTACAGAAGCGCAATTCATTCGAGTATTCCCATTTGTCCCTTATCAATTTATTTTGATGCAAAAGGTATTCAATGAGATCCGTAAACATGGCCATGCTGGTAAACATCAATCCAGCGGGGAACGCTCGATGTTGAATGGATTCCAGGAATCGGCACAAAAGGTACAAGATCGAAATGAACTATCTTTAGTGCCTTTGTATGAATTCTATGATACTTTACATAGCTTCTTGGACACGGCCGTTCGTAGTGTTATCGAAAGAGCGGAAAGAGCAGCTGATAATAATCAAGGTCTAACAAAAGAAGACGTGAAACTTTTAAAGCTTTTGTATCTGATTCGTTATATCGATGATGTGAAATCCAACATTGAAAACTTAACGATTTTAATGGCCGATACCATTACGGTTGATAAATTAGAACTAAAGAATGCTGTTAAAGAATCACTAGAACGTCTAGTTCGTCAAAACTATGTGGCAAGAAATGGCGATATCTATACCTTTTTAACGGATGAAGAACAAGATATCACTAGAGAAATCAAGAATACGCCAGTTGATACGTCATCAATTATTTCAAAGATTGGCGATATGATTTTCTCAGATATTTATCAAAACAAAAAATATCGTTATGGTAAATACGATTTCTCTTTCGATGAAAGAGTAGATGGGCTAAATATTGGCAATACCGGAAGTGACATGTGCTTGCGTTTCATGACAGTGGCTGCCGATGCTAGTGATCGACAGGAATTAAAGCTTATTACCGATTCTAAAAATGATGAAGCAATCTGCGTACTTTCTGACTCTTATCCATATTTTGAATCGATTGAATTAGCTTTAAAGATCCGTAAATATATCAAACAAAAGAATGTTTCGCAATTACCAGATACGATCCAGAAAATCATTACCGATCGTCAACGTGAGGCATCTAATCTTGAAGCGCAAGCTAGAGATGAATTATCAAAATCCATTGTAGAAGGTAAATATTACATCTCTGGAGAAGTAGTTAACCTACAAGGAAGTGATGCCAAAACCAAGATCAACAAAGCTTTGGAATATCTTGTAGAGCAAACTTATAAATATCTCAATATGATTGAAACAAATGCGCAATCAGATAGTGATATCTTAAGTATCCTTCGTGGCACAAACCAGCAAAAGATGGATGGAACTTATGATAATCAAGATGCTTTAAATGAAGTGGAGAATTACTTGAAATATCAAGCCCAGATGAAACTGCCTACTTCAATGGCAGATCTTCAAAATCGGTATTCGAATGCTCCATACGGCTGGCGCGATTTAGATATTGCATCGGTTATTGCACAATTAGTAGCTAATCAAAAAGTAACGGTTAAAGTTGCCGGTATGACGATCACTAAAGAAGATTCACGATTAGTTGGATATTTATATAAGAAATCTGAAACGGGCAAAGTAATGATTTCTATCCGTGAAGAAATACCATCTTTTAAGCTAAAACAAGTCAAAGACCTATTGCGTGAATACTTTGATGTTATGGATCTTCCTAATGATGAAGATGGTTTGTTTGAATTCATTAGTGATAACTTTGGTGATCAAAGAAGTCATTATATGAATTATCAAAGAGAATATGCTCAACACAATTATCCGGGTAAAGCAATAGTGGATACAGCTGTTCGTTTGATTGATGATATTCATCTTCATTCCAGCGATAATATCGCTTTAGTTGATTATTTAATTGATATCCAAGATGATCTTTTAGACAGTAAAGAAGACATGGCTGACGTGGAAAATTTCTTTGCGACACAAAAGACTATCTTTGATAATGGTTTAAACTTTGTTGATTCTGTTAAATATGAAGGTGATTACTTCATTGGTTTAGATGAAGTACAAAATGCCGTAGAAGAAATAAAGAAAATCACTACACCAAGTAATGCCTATAACTATAGTCGCATCAAAGATTTAAATAATTATATTTCGATAATTAAAGATGCCAGAGACGAACTATTAAAGAATAAACGAGCAGAGATCAGTTCTTTGATTGATCAATGTATGCATCAGTTAGAAGAAAAGGCGAAAGATAAGCCCGAACTTTTAAATGCTTTAAATAGTGCAAAAAGATCATTTGATGAACGCCGAAATGAAGTGTTACGTTTAGAATCCTTAACAGCTTTAGATAGTAAGGTGCTGACTCTAACATCTCTAAGAGATCGATATCTTGATCAAATGGATCAGATGTTGAATCCAAAAAGAGAAGATAATCCAGTACCTAGCCCATTAACTCCTCTAAAACCAAAGAAAAAAAGAGAGTTCTATATGAATGCAATCTTCCCACGTAAGACACTCAAGTCCAAAGATGACGTTGAATCTTATGTAGAAGATATTCGCAAGATGTTGTTAGGTTATTTAAGTGATGTGGATGAATTAGATATTAAGTAGGAGATAGCAGATATGAACAAAAGCGCAATTCAAAAATATGCCATAGGGGCTAGAAATGAGTTGATTGATAAAGTTGCACTCAAAGCTTTTGAATATGGTGTATCAAAAGATGAAATTATTGATGCAAATGCCGATAGTGTTAATGGCAAGATCTTAACATCGAAAGAAAAAACACAAAGACAAGAACTAATTAATAAAGTCACTGAACTAGGCTTTGATGAAACAATCGAAGAAGTAGCTTATACCTGGTTCAACCGTTTTATTGCGCTTCGTTTCATGGAAGTAAATAACTACCTCCCGACTAGAATTCGTGTATTTACTAATGAAAATAATGAATATAAACCCGAGATCTTAAAAGAAGCTTTAAATCTAGAATTTGATGACTTAGATAAACAATATATCTTTAACTGCATCCAAGAAAATAAAGATGATGAGCTTTATAAATACCTGTTGATTGCCCAGTGTAATGATATGGGTAAATATCTTCCAGGAATGTTTACTAAGATTTCAGACTATAAAGCCCTTTTATTTCCAGATAATTTATTGAGACCAGATAGCGTGATTGGAAGATTAATCTCTGATATTGATGAAGACTCATGGCTTGATCAGGTGCAGATTATCGGTTGGTTATATCAGTTTTATAATACGGAACCTAAAGATAAAGTTTATGCGCGTAAAAAAGGAACAAAGTTATCCAAAGAAGATATTCCTGCCGTAACACAACTTTTTACACCTGATTGGATCGTTCATTATATGGTGGAGAATAGTTTAGGTAGAATCTTCATCAATAAAAGACAAAATGAAGGTGTTTTTGCGGATGGACGTGGCGAAGATGAGATGAGTTTTGATGAAATAGAAGAGAAGCGAATCTCAAACGAAAAGTATATCGCCGATACCATGGGATGGAAATACTTTTTGCCTGAAGCAAAACAGGAAAAAGAAGTTCGTCAACAGTTAAATGAAATCAATAAACAGATTGCTTCTAAAGATATTCAAGATATTAAGATAATTGACCCGTGTATGGGTTCTGGTCACATACTGGTTTATGTTTTTGATGTGCTCATGCAGATTTATGAAGCAAATGGTTGGCCACAAAGAGATGCAGCAGTTTCCATTTTAGAAAACAATATTTATGGACTTGATATTGATAAACGTGCCTATCAACTAGCTTATTTTTCTATCATGATGAAAGCTAGATCCTATAACAGAAGGATATTAACTTTAGGATTGAAGCCTAACATATATGAGATTGTAGAAAGCAACAACGAATACAGAACTTATTTTGATGGAGGTGAGTTATCAAAAGAAATACAAGACGAAGTTCTATCTATACTCAATGAAATGCATGATGCCAAAGAATTTGGATCTTTGATTACAACAGAAAGCCATCCATATGACGACATTATCAACAAATTAAAGAATACAGATTTTTCTCTATTCAATGATTTAGTCATGGATAATCTTTTACCATTAATTGAATGTGCAAAAGTTTTATCAATGAAATTTGATGTTACAGTTACAAATCCTCCTTATATGGGGAATAAAGGTATGAGTAATCAATTGTATAAGTTTGCGACAAATAAATATGCTGACTCAAAAATTGATTTATTTGCAATGTTTATAAGTAGATGTGGAGAATTATGTTCTGAAAATGGCTATTATGCTCTTATAACACCTCCATCAGTACTATTTTTGAGTTCATTTAGAAAATTGAGAGAAAATATTATTAAGAATAAAACAATATATAGTTTATTACATATGGGAAGAGGAATATTTGGAATTGATTTTGGTTCTACATCATTTGTCATAAAAAATGGAGTAACTGAAAACTTTAATGGTAAATATTTTAGACTACATGAAAGAAATTTTCAATATATAGAAATAGATGATATAGAAAAAATTTTCGCTATACCCACAGTTTGGTGATTTAGCCATAATTCAGCATTAAAAAGAAACCTCAAATAAAGCATCTGTTGCAATCTGCCGGATAAAAAAGTAATGAATAGAGTACTTCAACTTCTTTAAGACATAGACAAGTATT
>NZ_JAXKBY010000106.1:0-8133 GCF_036552745.1 Faecalicoccus sp. | reverse complement strand
TATCGATATGGATGTCAATCCTTTGAAGAATAAGAAGCTGACCGCCATTCGTTCCAGCGGACGTGATGAAGCCATGTTGTTGACACCGCCAAGAGTATTTTCTCTCGAAGAAGCTTTGGAATGGATCAATGATGATGAATTGGTAGAAGTGACACCCGATGCGATCCGCATCCGCAAAAAAGGACTTACAGCACAAGATCGTAGAGCCTTATATCGTGAAAAAATGGCACAAAAGTAATAACACGGAATCGGTAAAACATACCGGTTCTTTTTTTATAGCATATTAAAAACCAGTCGCATGGACTGGTTTACATCGTTTGTGTTTTAGATACTTCAGGCAGCTTTTTGAATGGAACTACTTTTGTTTTATCCAACGTAGCCATGATCATTGGAATCAAGATCAATTGAACGACAATGCCTGGTATTGCGGTCAAGACAGCTCCATTGATCAACATCATAGCACTGACATTTGATACTCCTACTAATAGACAGGTAGCAATGGCCCATACCACTCTTCCGGCAATCATGGAGATAAATAAGGCAATGTAAAGTTGTTTGATGCATTGCCATTTCGCATGGTTATACACATAACCAATCACACCACCGTAAGTAGCTAGTTCAAATGCCATTGCGATGGCCGTTGGAAATAATGGCGGCATTCCAAAAACCAAGCTTCTTACTATCGGTAAGATCAGGCCAACACCTAGTCCATACTCCCATCCACATAACAATCCGCATAAAAATACCGGTATATGCATTGGTAATAACATGCTTCCAATTTGCGGAATCTGTCCGGTAAAAAAAGGAAACACAAATCCTATCGCCAAAAATAAAGCAGATAACGTTAATTTGTGTATCGTTTTCATTTTGTTCTTTTCCCTTTCTTTAGTAACATTCAAAATTTAATTTTGTGCTATTTCAGAGTCATATGAATGATATTTATCGCATAAAAATCATCCATCTCATCATAGAATCAAATATCTTTACAAGATTACCTTACCACAATTATTGATGGATTCAAAATACCTATAACCATTAAAAAACTATGCCTAAAAGGAATACTTATATATAAAGACAATATTAGAAACAATCTTCAACTATACTTCTTTTCATGTTTAAGATAAAAAAGTTACCATAAAAAAAGCCCATCCGGACTCTTCTGAACATTAATCTCTGGTATTGATAATCAAAAATTTACAGTTCTGTTTTGCGATGATTCGATACTCTTGATCTGTTTCGATCAACAACGATTCCCCCTGACGAACGATATACAGCTCTTTATTCTGTAAGGAAACTATTAAGGCTCCTTCCATACAAGTAATAAAGATGTCGCGATCATCTGCCGGTAAGATCATTTCTCCATCATGCCATAATGAATGCATGATCATGGAAAAATCAGGTGAATCAACAAATGTCTTCGTCAAAGACTGACTAGGGCTGTACATCAGCATATTCCGCAGCTGAACCGCCTCATTTTTTGGAAAATTTTTAATCATTTTCATCCCTCCTCCTAACAGGATAGACTGTTTCGGTCTCAAAAACAAGTTAAAAACCGGTTAATTCTTAACTAACAATTTTGTGCTGAAATACACAGGGGGAGGGGCCTTATGGATTTTATCAAAAAATGGTTATATTTTATCATTGGTGTTTTGATCAACTCTTTCGGTATCGCTTTGATCACAAAGGGCGCTTTAGGAACATCTCCTATTTCCAGTATTCCTTATGTGCTATCCTTACAATTCCCTTCGTTTTCTTTTGGAATGACCACTTTTTTGATCAATTCACTTTTTATCCTTGTGCAAATCATCTTGCTCAAGAAAAAATTTTAAGCCCTGCAATGCTTGCAATTTGGTGTCAATATTCTCTCTCTTTACCAGTTCCATTGATTTTAGTATGAGCCTGCTTTCCTTTTTAGAGCTTTCCAGCATTTGGATACAGATGCTCACTTTGATTCTTGGCTGTCTGGTTCTAGCTATAGGTATTAATTTTGAAGTTGCACCTAAAATTATGTTTGTACCCGGCGAAGGTGCCGTACAAGCCATTTCCGATACATTTCACACGAATTTCGGTAAAACAAAGGTCGCATTTGATACCACACTAATGGGTATCGCACTCTTACTATCTTTTCTATTCTTTGGACATCTAAACGGTTTAGGCATTGGAACCATTATTTCCGCATTGATTGTCAGTTTATTTGTCAATGGTGTGCGAAATATTCTTCACTTAGAACAAAAGTTTTCCTGATTCGCTTATTTTTCCAGCTTACCATGATAGTTTTCAATACCACCGATGTTTGTTACATCAAAATAACCGGCTTTTTTCATTTGTCGAACAGCACGGCTGCTCCTGGCTCCACTTCGACAATAAACAAAGACCGGTGTTTTTTTATCCGGTATCTTTTCTAAAACCTGATCTAAAGAAGCTAAATCGATATTTATACTTTCAGGGATATGTCCTTGTGCATATTCCTGATTTGTTCTTACATCTAAAAGAATTCCATTCTTTGCCATTTTATAGACTTCAACTCCGGCATCAATATCAATTTGAAATAAGCTTTTTAATCGCATGGTTGTACCTCCAATTTCTTGATAAAAAAGCGATCCATTTTACTATGAACTATACAGGCAGGACGCTCTATTTCCTGAAAACCTCGTTTTCTGTATAAGGCTATAGCCGGTTTTAATATCGAATGTGTTTCCAGATACAACATCTCATACCCTTTTTGAATTGCTTCCTGTTCTACTATTTCCAACAATTGATATCCCCATCCTTTATTTCTGGCTTCCGGGCATAAATAACACTTTTGAACTTCTAAACAGTTGGGAAAATACGCAAAGCGCTCCAGACCTATGCCACCCATCACTTTTTGATTTACCTCCAAAACCCAATACCACCGGTTTTCTTTCTGATAATACTGGCTTAAATGATCCAGATTTTCATCAAAATATGCTGTACACGGCTGATCTAAATGTACACTTTTCAGACTATTTCGGATAATTTTGGCTAAAGTCAAATCATCCTGTGGCTGTATTTTTCGAATCTTAACATTTTCCTGTTTCAACATGATTTTAGTATAACAAATATTTTTGATTAGAAATACCTATCATAAAAACTTACGAGCTAACCATCGATTGATCACATAAAAGACAAAGCCGTACAGGACAAATATCCCCAGAATAAAAAATACAAATAACAAATATTCTCTATAAATTCTTCCATGTATTAGATAGAAAAGAGATATGATTCCCATACCTATATAAACGAATAAATGAAGACATAAAAAATCCTTTTTACGAACTTCTTTTAAAAACCATCCTAAATATATATGCTGCAAAAGGCTTATCAGAACAATCCACAGTACAAGCCAAATAA
This sequence comes from Faecalicoccus sp., assembly GCF_036552745.1. Taxonomy (NCBI): domain Bacteria; kingdom Bacillati; phylum Bacillota; class Erysipelotrichia; order Erysipelotrichales; family Erysipelotrichaceae; genus Faecalicoccus; species Faecalicoccus sp. Next base: position 4,761 of record NZ_JAXKBY010000106.1, on the reverse strand, counting down.
ATCCTTTGGGTACCGGATGATCAGCACCGGCATAAAAGATCGATAAATTTAAAACCAGAAACAAGAATGTTTCTATCCACTGCAGTGTTTTTTGCTTCATAATAATTTCTGTATCGCTTCTTTGATGAGATCCATTTTTTCTGTTGGTTCAAAGCGGGCAACGACATGTCCCTGACGATCGACCAAAAACTTTGTGAAATTCCATTTAATATCCGGATTCTTTTTGTAGTCTTTATCTATTTTCTTTAACATCGCATTCATGGCCATGGCCTTAACGCCTTTTCCAAATCCCTTAAAGTCTTGTTGTGATTTTAAGTAGGCATACAAAGGCAATTGATCAGGCCCATTCACATCCGATTTTTTCATCTGTGGAAACTGTGTATTGTATTTTAATGTGCAGAATTGGTGAATTTCTTCATCACTTTCAGGTGTCTGATTGGCAAACTGGTTACAAGGTATATCTAAAATTTCCAAACCTTTCTCATGAAATTCCTCATACATCGACTCAAGATCTTTATATTGTGGTGTAAAGCCACAACCTGTTGCCGTATTCACAATTAAAATCACTTTCCCTTTCCACTCATCTAATTGGAAAGCTCTGCCTTCTCCTGTTTCCAGTATATAATCATAAATGCTCATGGCACTTCCTCCTTCTTTGATTGGAAAGAATTATAGGCTATCCAATCTATACAAACAAGAAATATGCACTATTCCTCACAAGCTCTTTTTTCAACCTCTATTTCAACGATTCGATCTAAATCAATTTTTTCTTTTACAATCTGCATATATCGTGCTTCCAAATCAATTTTAGTAAGTGTTCCGGTTTTTTGAATATATTCTTTTCCATCATAATAGATGATTTTGATAATATCCCCTTTTTGTACTTCATGAATTCTTTGATCCAGCATATCTAAATCATCCTCCGACAATTCTCGTTTTTCGACAACGATTCGTTCTTTCTCTCTTAAAAGCTCTCGAAAGCCCTTCAAGGCATCAAAGGCCTGAAAGATATACGCTCTTTGTTGCCGGGACATCATGCCTTATGACCACCAATCGTCTGATTCCTGTATTTTGCCGTTGCCTGATTTAGTCCATTGATGCCTTTTAGTACCGCATTTTTACCAAACCGCTCGCGAATCTGTACCAATGTCTGCTGAAGTTTTCTTTCCTGCAAAACTTTTTCTGTATCGGTAAACAAATCGTATTGTTCATATTTTTCATCTCGCACATGGCCTAATGTAATAGCAATTTGACGAATCGGCGCTGTTCGATCGGTAATTCTTTCATACAACAAGACAAACTCTTTCATCAATAAAGAATAGGAATTCGTTCGATTGGTGATAGCACAAGAGCCGCGACTGGCCTTGCGCACATCCTTTGAATAACCGACGAACAAACCGATATGGTCAGTAACCAGATGTCGTTGTGTCAAAACAAGAACATTGGCATCCACCATCTCTTTTAAGATAATCAAAGCGTCCTCATAATTATAGTCTTTAAAAAGAATCTGACTGTTAGATATGGAATTCGAGCGCGGCTGGTATGCTTTGATATCTTGAATTTCCACACATTCTTTCCCCCAGGCATGATCGATCAAAATCTCGGCATTAACACCAAACTCCTTGTATAAAATCTCTGGTGGGCATTTAGTCACCTGCCACAAATCACGAATTCCCAATCGATACAATCGCTTAGAAATTCCCTGTCCTATCATCCAAAAATCAGTTAATGGCTGATGATGCCACAATGTTTTATAAAAGGTATCTTCATCCAGAATACCTATATTATCCGGTGCATGCTTCGCTGTAATATCCAGGGCCACCTTTGCCAAAAACAAATTGTTTCCAATACCGGCTGCCGATGTTATACCTGTCTGCTCATATACATCCGCAATGATTTTTTTAGCCAGTTTAGGCGCTGTTGTCTGATACAACTCTAGATAGGAGGTCACATCAAAAAAGGATTCATCGATCGAATATACGACAATATCATCCGGTGAAATATATTTTAGAAAAATTCCATAGATCTTTGCGGCATACTCCATATATAAGTGCATGCGTGGCGGTGCTATTTTATAAGAAATATTCTTAGGAATCTGAAAGATCCGCCCACGACTTGGTACGCCTAATTTTTTAATAGCCGGTGTTGCGGCTAAAGTAATGGCTCCACCGCCCCGATCGGGATCGGCCACCACTAAATTGACTTGAAAAGGATCCAGACCTCTTTCTACACATTCCACGGAGGCATAAAACGATTTAAAATCAATGCACAAATATTGTTTCTGTTTATTCTTCATCGAATCACCATTGTCATAGTAACGATTTAATTTCCTAAATTCAAGATAGATTTGGGAAATTTTTAACTTTTTTTATCCTTTTATTTCGCAAAATATAGATTTTTCTGTTATGATATAAGCACGGAGGAATACTATGCGTTTAAAAGAACTTTTGATTCAATACGAACTACAGAATAATTTGAATCACGCCGCCATGGCTCAAAAAATCGGCGTTTCTACTTCCACCTATTATCGATGGATCAATGAAGAAAGCACCGAATTAAAGAAAACAACGCTTAAAAAAATTGCTCATGTCTTAGATTGTGACATCGAAAAAGTTCTCAATAATGACGGTGAGTGTGTCAAACCTATTTTAGGCTTTGCCAAGGCTGGCTATGATTTATTTGCCGAGCAGCAGATCGAAGGATATGTTGAAGTCAACGCCAGTGATGCCAAAAAAGGCGATTATTTTTTACGCATTCAAGGCGATTCCATGGAAGGGTCGCACATTTACGATGGCGATCTTGTCTATGTACAAAAATGTGATGTAGTAGAAGATGGAAAAATCGCAGTCGTGCTGATTGGTGAAGAAGCCACAGTCAAAAAAGTACGCTATAAAAAGAATCTCATGATTTTAGAAGCTTCCAATCCTAAATATGAGCCTAAATACTTTACCCCTCAGGAAATCGAAGAAATTCCTGTTCGTATTTTAGGGCGGGTGCGCTTTGTACGAACAGACTTTGACTAACAAAACCTTTTTTTTGATCATGTTATTGACTATACTAGAACTAATGAAAAGAGTGTGATTATGAAACGATTTCAATATTATAAAGTAGCTGCCTGTTCCCCATCGGTAGCCATTGGTGATCCGCAGGCCAATGTACGATCGATCCTTGCGGTTTTAAAGCAACTGCCTGCAGATACCCAGTGTGCCGTATTTCCGGAGCTTTGTATCAGCGGTTATACATGTCAGGATCTTTTTTATGAAGATTTGTTATTAAGAGAAAGTAAAAGTGCCCTGGAAGAGCTGGTACAAAACATTCCTGACAATCAGGTCGTCATTGTAGGACTTCCCCTTGCCATTGATGACAAATTATATAACTGTGCTGCAGTATGCTTTAACCAGGAAGTATTAGGCATCTATGTAAAAACATATGTGCCGATGTATAACGAATACTATGAAAAGCGATGGTTTTCCAGTGCCAAGGATCTCAAGAAAAATGCGACCATTTCTCTTTTTGGAAAAGAAGTACCGGTATCCAATCAAATTGTGTTTAAAGATAAGACAACTTCTGCCTGCATCGGTGTGGAAATCTGTGAAGATCTATGGGTAACGATTCCCGTTAGTTCCCGCCTTGCCTTAGCCGGTGCCAACATTCTTTGTAACTGCAGCGCTTCCAACGAAATTATCTCCAAACAAAGCTATCGAAAAGATCTGGTCTTACATCAAAGTGCTGCATGTTACAGCGGCTATGTCTATGCCAGTGCCGGCCCGGATGAAAGCAGCAGCGATCTGGTCTTTAGCGGACACAATCTGATTGCGGAAAACGGCAGTCTTTTAGCTGAAAAGACAATGCAGGATACCAATGAATATATCGTTAGTGAAATCGATCTTCAGCATCTTTTACACGATCGTATGCATTTTAAAACGAGCATGGAAGAAAAAGAAGAAAATACACTGGTCATCTCTTTTGCCAGCAAGCCTATAGATGCCATTGAATTAAAACGAAATATGGATGCCTATCCTTTTGTTCCTAAACAGATGGAAAAACGCATGGAACGCTGTCAGGATATTTTACGCATTCAGGCACAAGGGCTGGCAACCCGTTTAAAGAAAATCCATGGAAACAGTGTTGTCATCGGTATCAGTGGTGGATTGGACTCCACTCTGGCTTTATTAGTATGTCATGAAGCCTTTAAAATCTGTCATTTAGATCCTGCCGGAATCCATGCGATTACTATGCCTGGCTTTGGTACGACAGACCGCACAAAAAACAACTCTCATACACTGATGCAGTTGTTGCAGGTTTCTCGTGAAGAAATTTCCATTGCCGATGCAGTTTATCAACATTTTAAAGATATTGGCCACGATATAAATCGGCATGATATTACCTACGAAAACTCACAGGCCAGAGAACGAACACAAATTCTTATGGATCTAGCCAATAAATACAACGGGTTTGTAGTAGGAACTGGTGATCTAAGTGAACTGGCTCTTGGCTGGTGTACTTATAATGGTGATCATATGAGCATGTATGCCGTCAATGCCAGTGTTCCTAAGACCTTAGTTCGCTATATTGTAGAAAGCTTTGCCCTTAAAGCAAAAAAAGAAGGCAACCAACCACTTTGTGATGTACTGATGGATATTTGCGATACACCGGTATCACCTGAGCTATTACCACCGGATGAGAAAGGAAACATCCAACAAAAAACAGAAGAAGTATTAGGTTCCTATGATCTGCATGATTTCTTCTTATATCATATGT
>NZ_JAXKBY010000105.1:0-8009 GCF_036552745.1 Faecalicoccus sp. | reverse complement strand
TTGCAGATACATACCTTCATATCAGCAGATAATTTTGGCTTTCTTCCCATAGAAAAATCCCACCTCCATAGATACACGTTTATTTATTTCGTGTGTCCACTTTAGTGGGATCATATCAAAATCCATCCGCCCTTTTGTTCATTCTACAAAATATTATAGATTTTCCAGATGATTGTTCTTCACCCATGCTTCCAACATATCTTTGGTAATTTGAACACTTTCCGGATTCAGGTCTGATTTAAAAATTCCTTTTTCAACATAATATACGCTTGGTGTAACATGAAACGTCGGGAAATAATTACGCACACGGGCTAGATTATCGGCCGGTGTCGCATTTTCTTCCTGATCCAATAGCACTTTAAAGATTTTTACTGGGTGTTCAGGAATATATTCACTGAGAATTTCATCAAAATCATGACAATATCCACAATCGGATTGCGCATAATAGACGATAAAAGAATCTTGATTTTTTACTTTTTCGTCAATTTGATCTAAATTCACCAAAATAATTTCACCCGGAGATGCAGACGAAACGCTCGTGCTGCATCCCACAAGTAAAACTAGAGAGAAAGTGAATAATATCCCTTTCAGAAACTTCATTATTTCTTTCCTTTACGACGAATGCGAATCTTCTTGTTTTTCAGAAGAGTCACTGTACCAGCAGTGGCAGCCGCCGATGTGGCCAAAGCCGCAAACAGGCCGACAAAGGAATGTACACCGGTTTTTGTGTTTCCTTTTGATTTCGAAGAATCAGTAGGGTTGACTATTACAGTATTGGATCCATTGGAGCCTGTATCTGTCGAATTGTTTTGTCCATGATCTGGTGTATTGGTATTTGGATTTTCATTATCCGATGGATTTGGCTGTTCTGTTTCTTTTGGTGTAACTAAAAGTGCCTGTGCGATTTTTTCAATCGTATCAGTGGCTTTGGCATATGTCAGATCCTTGTCTTCCAGTGCTTTTTGAGTCGCCTCAATAGCCTCTTTGATCAAATCAGCATCTTTGGCCTCATACTTGTTCAAATCCAGATCTTTTAGAATATCCAACGCTTTCTCGATCACTTCTTTTTGTGTGGAAGTAGCCTTTTCATCTTTTGGTGCATCTTCTTTTGGCTGTATAGATAATGCATTAGCCAAATGTTCAAGTACATTTGCTGCCTCTTCTTTTGTCAACTGATCGTTGTCAGCAGCCTTTTGTGCTTCTTCGATTGTTTCCTGGATTACACCTTGAGCCTTTGTATCATACAAGTTTAAATCCAGACCTTTTAAGATATCTAAAGCTTTGGCGATCACTTCTTTTTGCGAAGAACTTGCAGGCTGCTCTTCTGGTATCACTTCCTTAGGTTCTAAAGAGAGCGCTTTAGCCAAATCATCAATCACCTTAGAAGCCTCTTCCTTAGTCAGATCTTTATTGGCCAGGGCATCTTCCCCATCAGAAATGGCAGCTTTGATCGTTTTTCCATCTTGTTCTGAATAAAGATCTAAATCCAAATTCTTTAACACATCCAATGCATGTTGAATGGATTCTTTTTGATCGTCAGTGGCCAAGTTTTCATCTTTAAAATGTAAGCCTGCCTGTGCTTCCAATAAAGTGTTTACCAAAGTATCAATTTCTTCATTGGATTGCGGATTAGCCGCTTTTGCGTTCTCTAAAGCGGTTTTAAATGCGGATAAGGCATCATCCTCTACACAATCCTGCAGATTTACTTTTTCTGCTTCCTGGATGGCATTTGATAATTTCTCTCGATTCAATTCTTCCAATTGTGTGAAAGCTTTCTTTAGTGAATCTACATGTGTTTTGATCAGTTCTTTATTCTGCACCGGATTGGATAATAAATTCTGTGCTAATTGCAGCTGCTCTTTAAACATTTGATATTGTTCGTTAGGAACATAACGAGAATCGTCTATGTTGCTAAAGCTATTAAGCTGATCGATATCTTTTTGAATCTCTTCGATTTCCGAAAGAGCACCCGCTAAGGCATAATACGCATTTTGCAGAGTGTCCTGATCTTGATCTAAGGCTTGTGTAGCTTTTTCAATTTCAGATGTTAGATAATCCTGCAAAGCTGCATTTTCGTATTTCACACCTTTTGCTTGTTCGATCAATTCTGCTAATTGCTCCTGTTTTGGATTTTCGACAGTCACTGTTAAGGTTTTGCTGACAGTATCATTGGCCTTGGCCGTAATGGTAACCGTACCGGCTTTTAAGGCGGTTACAGTCACCGTGCTTGTATTTGTCGATGCATTGGCATCTCTACGTACTCGACGACGTCCTAAAGCTTGTACACTGGCAATGCTTGGATCCGAAGATTCCCAAGTGATAGTGTCTGTTGTATCTTCCGGCAGAATGGTAGCCGTTACAGTCTCCGTATTTCCGGCATCCAATTTTAATTCCGTTTTGTCCAATTCGATTGAAGTGGCTGGAATCGCATCGGAATGTAAGGCACCAAAAATACTGAACTCAGCGGCCGAAGCATATAAGTTATTTTGATTTCCTAAAGACTCCAGAGCGGTAATGCGTACATAACGTGCTTTTGTCTTGTCAAACTTGATCTTATGTGGTTGTGTTCTTTCCACAATAGAAGATCCATCGTTTTCAATCGTGCCCACTACGACAGGCTTGAAGGTTTCTCCGTCTTCACTTGTTTCGATCTGATATTTGATGATGTCTCCATTTCGGCTTCCTTGACGAGGCAAGTAGTTGACTTGTTCCACATCGTATTCATCCGCTAAATCAACAGTTACACTCTGTGGAAGTTTTTCCGTTCCCTGTTCCCATCCGGAATGCCAATACGTAGCTTGATCACCATCAAATGCATTTTCCACTGGTCCTTCAGAAGCCGATGTAGTCGCCGTGACATTGGCCGGATCTACAACAATCGGATTTTCACTATCCGGTTGAGCTGTGTTGGAACCGCGGTATTCTAATTGTTGAATGGCTTTATAAAGTTGAACGACCTGCGCATTGACTTCCGTCTGTGTCGCATCCTTTTTATCCTCTACATTCTGGGCTAATTTTAAAGCATTCTTTAACACATCCAAGGAAGAAGGTGTGTACAAGTTTTCATTGGCCAAAATCGCATTGGCTTCTTCAATCTTTGACTCTAATTCCTCTTTGGAAGTTACGGCTTCATTTACCGTGATTTCCACTTGTCTTGTGATTGCCTCTCCTTGAACCGTTTGTCCGTTTGAAGTTATTGTTAACGTCACGGTGCCAGGTTTTAGGGCATGCAATGTGTATTCATAATGATCATCTCTTGTCGTACGAATAACTTCCAAGACTTCCGGATCCGAGCTTTCGATCTTGATCAACTTATTTGTTGCTGTATCCGGTGCAACGGAAGCCTTGAATCCTTTCAAATCACCTACATTGAGCGTTGTTGGATTGGCTTCATCCAATGTAATATCTTCAATTGGAGTTTGTGCATTTTGTCTAAATTCGACTTCATCAATATTCAGTTTGAATACTTGTCCGGCCTGACTTGTTTTCGCATTGAGTTTAAATCCTTCAGCTTGTATTGGATCGGCAAAATGAATGACATACGCATTTTCATCTTCTGTTTTATCAATCACATAGCTTCCGATTTTCTGTTCAACGCCATTTTTAATGCGATACAGATCAAAATCTTTCAGCGCACCTCCATTGATACGATTTCCATCTACGCGAACATGGATTATCACATCCGATACTTTCTTTATTTCGCCAAAGTTAAAACGAATCCAATACGGTAATCTTGCCGGTACACTGGCTTCGTCATTACCCCATTTAAATTCAAATCGATTGGCATCGCTGCCCCAGGCACCATCGATCAATTTATCAACACCCATGCCCGGCTGCAATACCGATTCATCTTGTCCTTCTACAGAGAGTACCTGAATCTTTGATTCTGTTTCTGGCTCTGGTAAATCTTCGGATGGTTTTAAAGGATCTATGTAATTCATATTGTTGCTGACAAACATAAAGTCAGAAAGATTGAAATCACTGGCTTTGATGTCTAGATCCTTTTTCGCAGTAAAGGTGACAGTTGCCAAACGGTTCGTTCCCGAAAGCATTGGCTGATCCCCTAAGTTACTGTATGCGAAATTCACATTTCGATTTTTATCCGGATGTTCCTGATTTTGGTAGGCAATACGATCAAATACAAATTCGCGCTGATCGCCTGTCGCAATATCCGAAGAAACACTGACAAACTGTAAATCTTCACTGTTATATGGAATTTTTCCACCTAAGGCATATACATTTTCCATGGAAATGCTTTGAATGGATAAAGTTACTTTTTCACCGGCACTGTAATGTGCTTTATCCGGTTCAATCACTAAGGAACCTTTTGGATCGCCACCCGTCTTCGCAATTCCTTTGCCGAGTCTGGAAGTCGTTTGGGCTATATCGGCCGCATCATAGTATTGATTGGCATTCCAGTCCGAACGTTTGACCTGATCCCATGTTGGATCCCCTTCTTCCAAACCAATATAGTTATCGATCTGTACGACATCGTTATCATCGATGACTCCATCATTATTGGTATCGCCCACAATATAACCTTCTGTACCATCAACTTTATAAGGCTGTAATTCCGCTGCCGAGAAGAAACCTCCCAATGATTTTTTTACTACATACTTGATATAACGTGCTTTTTGACCACTCATATCCATTGTTTTGATATCCGGGTCGCTCATATCGCGACTGTAAGTCCATTCTGGATTTTTGGAAGAATCATACGCCAAGGTCCAGTTGGTACCATCCAATGATGTATAAACATCCATCTTCTGTACCGTACCATTTCCTTTATTATCTTGACGTGGGGTATATTCAATGCGATCAAGATCATAGATCTTCTTTAGATCATAGATCAAGGCCTGTCCATCTTGTACCGCATTTGTCGAGTGGAACATCGTTCCGGTATCAAAGTCAAGGATATTGGCCAGTTTTCCCCAGGCATCTCCATATTCCCAAGTCACCTGAATATCTTTTGGTACATTTCGATACGGATCTTGTGCTGATTGTACTTCTAAAGGCTCACTCCATTGCGAATACCCGTCTTTATTACGAGCGCGTACACGATAGGTATGCTTAGAATGATAAGCCAGATCCGTATGTTCAAACTCCGGTTCCGTAAATCCGGTTTGAATAACACCATCCGCTTCCACTTCATAGCTTGTGGCATTTTCCACTGCATCCCACTGAAGATGAATTGTATCCGGAGTAATTGATTCTTCCGGTGCACGAACATTAGCCGGTGCTTTCAAATCCTTATTTAAAACATTTTTATCCAATTCACCGTCATTTTTAAAGCCTTCCAGGCTAAGCTCAATCGCATTGGCGCTCACATCCGTTTTGGCAAATTTCACGTATAGCTTTGGTGTTGTCGTAATCTTTACCGATGCGAAATCCGATTCAGGTGTCGCAAATCGATTCAGATCCGGACTTTCATTGTAGTAATAAACATTTCCCGTAGCTTCATCGAATTCTTTTTGTGAATGAACTTCTGTCAGATTTTCATAATTTGCTCCTACAGTAGCCTGAATCGAAGATGGTTTTTCACTGACATTGACTACAAACTGTGTTTCCTTATTGGCATCATAACCCACATAGCTTCCTTGACTGGCTTCTGCCTTCAATACAGCTTTTTCACCTGTTACTTTACTTGTGAAATGTGTTGTAACCGCAGATCCATAATTCACTTCCGAAGTATTTGTATTGTCCACAGTATTTCCGGCATCCTCATACAATGTATAGTCTGTTTCACCAGCCGGATAGAATTCAACGACACGTTTGGATTTATCAACACCTTTCGTGTTTGTTTCGGATTTGGCAAAACCATTGTTATGGGCTTCTGTCATAGGCAAAATGGCTCCATTTTTGACAAACAAAGGCAGTTTCCAAATCGGTGCATCAAAGTTATTTAATGTACTGCCACCCTCATATTGTTTTCCGGTAAAGTAATCAATCCATACCTGATTGGAATCCGGCAGATAAATCCCATTACGAATATCATTTCCCTGACCGTCCGCAGCCGTATTTTGATATACCGGTGCCACCAGCAAGTTTTTACCCAACATAAACTGATACTGTACGTTTTTTCCATAAGTATTGGCATCTTCCGGAAATTCCAGGAACATCGCACGAACTTGTGGCTTTCCTTTTTCACCATCTTCTCCTAAGTTTGCGGAAGAATAAGCAGTGGAATAGATATAAGGCATCAATTGCGAACGCAGTTTTAAATACATACGGTTAATGGATGTTGTATCTTCTCCAAAAACATAAGGCTTTTTGGGATAGGATCCCCATCCATCCATATCTAACATCATCGTTGTAAAGGATTTCCATTGAATATCACGTGTCTGAATGAGTGAGCTTCCACCAAAGATACCGTCCACATCACTGGATACATTGGGATTTCCGCTCAAACTTTGTCCAATATAAGTCGGAATGTGGAAACGTATATACTCCCAGTTCCCACCTGTCTGGTCACCCGTCCAGATTCCACCATAGCGCTGCGTTCCAGCCCATCCATCCAATGTGACAATGGTTGGACGATTACGTGTATCTGCTTTTGTGATAATATCATACGCCTTGTTGATTCCGTTTAAACCAAAAGAATAGCCGGCACCTACCCAGGCCACATCGGTTTTCAGCGTACGAATTCCGCCCTGATACACTTCCTTTTCAAAATCACGCTGTAAATGAATCGGCTGATTGGGATTTGGTGTTAAATCGGACTGAGTCCAAAGTCCTGTTCCCAGACCTTTTGAATTCGCATAATCCGTAAAGCTTTTTAGATTAGCAATATTATTATCCAGATTGGTATCATCCTGACCATATCCACAACCATAGCCATCGTTTGGCAAGAACCAGCCTAATGGCATGTCATATTTATCATATTGATCGATGACACCACGGGCTGAAAATTTATAATCCGCTTCATTAGTACCGTTCAAAGTCTCCAGTACACCGCCTCGTTTAATCTTTCCGCCATTATTGGTTTCCTGATACTTGCTGCTGTCATTGATCGTTTCCAGAGGAGTTCCTCCACCTTCTGTCCACTCATCCCGGTTATAACAATTCAAGTGTCCCAGATAGAACGCTTCTTCCGGGAATAAAGCCGGATTCCCCGTCACTTTAAAATAGCTTTGTAGTAAATTGGTTGGTGTATCGCCCACAAAGTAGTAGGCGTCCAATCTCTTTTCAGTATGCGAAGTGCTGACTACATCCGCCTGGGTCTTTCCAAAATCATATTCCCCTTTTTTAAATGTATTTCGCAATACACCATAGCCATTGGTAGACCAATAGAAAGGATTCGGGCTGGCAACACCGCCACTGACCCAGTTATTCAAATTTTCGATCTTGATGGATTCTCCAGTATGAACAAAACGTCCGTTTTGCGTACCGCCACCATAGAAGTTTTCTCCTTCATTTTTCACAAAAGACTGAATCGTACTTCCTGTTTTATATTGAATCGGTGCCGCTTCCTGCCATACAACGGTGCCATCTGTTCTCTTTAAAGTCATACGAGCATCTGTTTTAGATACTTCTAGTACTATGGCATCGTTGGAGATGCTGTAGGCATCCTGTGTTTCGCCGACTGTCGGAGTCGGTTTCGAATACTCATCGGAAGAATCGGGCTGTTGTACGATACGTCCGGTATGGGATACATCGTTAGGATCTGCATAGTCTTTAAAACTGGCATCCTGCCCATCGACTTCCATATCAAAACGGAATAGATTATTTTCTAAGAATGTGATTTTGGCCTTTTCCCCATTCGCAAAACGAACGGTAACAATATTGTTCTGTACCTCCGGCATAGCTACAGGCGCACCTATGAAAGTATATCCGGATTTAGGCTGTAATGCCTCATTTTTCGCAACACGATCTGTACGAGAAACATCCGGTTCCTGTGCCATGACAGTGACCGGTATGTTTAGAAGTGTTGCGGCTTGGCTTGCCGTTACCACAGAAGCCAAAATCGCTTTTTGATGTCTTTTCACTTTTTCACTACCTCTCTTTTTAGT
>NZ_JAXKBY010000104.1:0-21305 GCF_036552745.1 Faecalicoccus sp. | reverse complement strand
GAAAACACACGATGTGATTGTAACAATTGAAGAGCACAATGTGATCGGCGGCCTGGGCGGAGCGGTAGCGGAAACCCTGGCACCGTATGGACTGGCATGTCGTCAGTACATGATGGGCATGCAGGACAGTTTTGGACGAAGCGGCAAACCAAAAGACTTATTAGCCTACTATCATTTGGATGCTTCAAGCATTGCCCAAAAGATCAAAGAAATCATGAAGTAACGAGAACTGCCATAGGGCAGTTCTTTTGACAATTTTGAAAAGTTTGTTATAATCCCTACTATAAAGATAGGTATTGATAAAGGAGGCATAACTATGACTATCTATAAAAATGTTACAGAGCTTATCGGAAATACGCCGGTAGTAGAGCTGTCAAAGCTTGAAAAACAAGAAGGATTAAAGGCACAGTTGCTTGCGAAAGTGGAATTCTTTAATCCCGCTGGCAGTGTGAAAGATCGTATTGCGAAAAGAATGATTGAAAAAGCCGAAGAACAAGGCTTGTTGAAAGAAGGAGCTACGATCATTGAACCAACCAGTGGAAATACAGGAATCGGGTTAGCTTCTGTCTGTGCCTCCAAGGGATATAAAGCTATCTTCACCATGCCGGAGACAATGAGTGTAGAAAGAAGAAATCTTTTAAAGGCTTATGGAGCCAAGATTGTCTTAACACCAGGTGCCCAGGGAATGAAGGGCGCCATTGCCAAGGCAAAAGAACTACAGGAAAGTACACCGAATTCTTTGATTCCAAGTCAGTTTACCAATTTGGAAAACCCACAGGCACATTATGAAACAACCGGACCGGAGCTTTGGGAACAAACGGATGGAGAGATTGATATCTTTGTGGCAGGTGTCGGAACGGGTGGAACAATTAGCGGTACCGGAAAATATTTGAAGGAAAAGAATCCGAATATAAAGATTGTTGCGGTGGAGCCGGAAGGATCACCGGTATTATCCCAGGGAAAAGCCGGTCCACATGGCATCCAGGGAATCGGCGCCGGATTTGTACCGGATACGTTAAATACAAAGATCTATGATGAGATTATTACCGTTACTAACGAAAATGCCTATAACACAGGCCGTGCTATTGCCCAAAAAGAAGGACTATTGGTGGGAATATCTTCCGGGGCCAGCGTATATGCAGCTATTCAATTGGCAAAGCGTCCGGAAAATGAAGGAAAACGAATCGTAGCCTTAATGCCAGATACCGGAGAGCGTTATCTTTCTACACCGATGTTTACACAAGAGTAAGTCAGAATTTATTTCTGGCTTTTTCTTTTGGTTAGATAAATGGTCAAAAGCCCACCTGTCAATTTAAATACGATAAAGAAAAAGGTTGTCTTTGTATCTGTCATTGCCGCAATAAAGCCCATTTGTCCTCCTAAGGCATACGCACCGCTAACGCAAAAGGCAGCGTTGATTCTTTTGCCTTCCGGACTCATTTTCGGATACAATGGCAAGATCGCAATGGAACTGCCTAAAGAAAGCAACAATCCAATTAAGGTCATTGTTTCGATACCGCAAAACCTTGCAAAGCTCTGTAGTGGCTTTTTGGCATAATGTAAAATGAGTTGACAAAACACATGCGAGCCGGCAACAATCATTGTGATTTGAAAGACAAGCAATAATCCATCAAGTAAAGTATTCATAGATACAAAAGGTAGATGGAAGAAATAAGAGAGAAGTACGATTCCAAAACAAAGAAGACCGATGATTTCAATTCCCTTGGCAAAATACTGAAGAAGCCTCAGCAGCAAGCTTTTATTTTTCCATAATCCCAAAAATAAGAGTCCATAGATACAAAATAGTGGAATCAAGAGGACAAGATCAATTTGTAAGGACAATGGCAGCAATATAGGAATGAGTCCTAATAAGCCATACGTAACACCTTCCATAAAAAGAGGGTGTTCTTTTGGCTTTAATTGACCTAAAAAGATAGGAAATTGAAAGCTGATCAGACATCCCAACGTGCTTGTTAAAAAGACACCGGTTAGAAAAAAGGTGGCAGGATCATGAATATAGCTCTGAATGAGCGGCAGACCGCCTAGATCGGGTGCCAATAAAGAGCCTATGATCACGCTGCTGGAAGGATGTAAGCGTAAAAAGGAAAGGTCTAACTGGTCGGATAAAGTGACAAACAGACAATAAAAACCTAATAAGGAAAGGCAGAGACTACCCATAGTATTTAAAGCCTGGTCGATACATCCGGCCAATCCCCATTTTCCATTTTGAAGTTTATCGAGTAAACCTACAATCGCAAAACCGATGAGAATGCATACAAATATATTCATGTGTCTATTGTATATGCAAAATGCATTATCGGCTATAGTAAACAGGTATTGGAAGACGATTGCGATTGGTTTTATAATAAAACTAAAGATAAACAAAGGAGGGGATCACCTTGATTACACATGATTTTAAAGGAGTGAAATTATCCGGTTTAGGCTTAGGTGCGATGCGATTACCCACTGTAGAGGGAAAAGAGAATCAACCAGATCAAGACAAAGTCAATGAAATGGTAGCCTATGCGATCAAACACGGTATCAATTATTTTGATACCGCATGGGGCTATCATGGAGGTCAAAGCGAAATTGTATTAGGCAATGCTTTAAAGAAATTTGATCGCTCGCAATATTTTCTGGCTGACAAATTTCCCGGATATGATTTAGATGATATGCCACATGTTGAAGAAATCTTTACTAAACAACTACAAAAGTGTCAAACAGAATACTTTGATTTTTATTTATTTCATAATGTCTGTGAGAAAAATATCGATGCGTGTCTCGATCCGCAATATCAAATTTTAGACTATCTTTTAAAACAAAAGGAACAGGGAAGAATCTGTCATTTAGGTTTTTCCTGTCATGGAGAAATGCCGGTATTAAAAAGATTTTTAAAGGAATACGGCGAATATATGGAGTTTTGTCAGCTGCAGATCAATTATGTGGATTGGAAATTTCAACATGCCAGAAAAAAGGTGGAACTGTTGGATCAATACGGTATTGATGTTTGGGTCATGGAGCCTTTGCGTGGTGGCAAGCTTGCCCAGTTAAAGCCGGAATATGAAAGTCGCTTACATGCGCTTCGTCCTACGGAAAGCATACCGGCCTGGGCTTTTCGATTCCTGCAGAGCATACCACAGGTAAAGATGGTTCTTTCCGGGATGTCGAATATGCAACAGCTGCAGGAAAACATTGAAACGTGGTCAACGAAAAAACCTTTAAACGATATGGAAAAAGAAGTCCTGTTTTCCATTGTGGAAGAGATGACAAAGAAGATCGTCGTTCCTTGTACTTCCTGTCGTTATTGTACTTCTCGTTGTCCACAGGGATTGGATATTCCCAAATTATTATCCTTATACAATGAACATGCCTTTAGTCAGGGAGGATTTATCGCCCCTATGGTTGTTTCTACCTTGAAAGATAAAGGGCCTGGTGCCTGCATACAATGTCATAGCTGTGAAAAAGTCTGTCCGCAACAAATTCATATTTCGGAAGTATTAAAAGATTTTACAGTTCGTTTACGATAAAGAAAACAAGAGAAAAATTAGACACTTTTCACAATTAGTCCATAGAAAAACAATTTATACTTGTGATATACTTCTTTCATGGAAACAAATAGACTACGTTTGGTTTTGTGTGATATTGACAGTACGCTGATCAATTCAAAGAGGGAATTAACCCCTCGTACGAAAGATATGATTGAAAAGCTGCATGCGCAAGGTGTGTATTTCGGTCTGGCTTCCGGAAGACCGGTCGATGAACTGCAGCGCTATGCGACAGGATGGGGAATTTCCTTTCCTTTTGAGTTTTTAATTGGTATGAACGGCAGTGAGCTGTGGGATGAAATTCATCAGAAGCAATACGATTACTATAAGTTGAAAAAAGAATGGATCCAGGAAATCCTGGAGGCTATGCATCCCTTTGAAGCCAATGCGTTCATTTATTTGGATGGCAAACTGGTGGCACAAAGAATCGATGAAGCGATGAAGCATTCGGCTGTGACCTCACAAAAACCGATCCATGTGATCGAAAGTGATGCCGAGTTATATGCTTATGATAATGCGAAGATTATGTTTCGCATGAGTGCTGAAGATACTCTGAAGGCCGAAAAGTATTTTAATGAACATCCCAATCCTTATTATAAGGCGTTTAAGACACAGACAACGCTGTTGGAATTTGCCGATCGTCGTATATCAAAAGGCTATACCGTTAAAAAGCTGGCTGATCTGTATGATTTTGGATTGGAAAATATTTGGGCTTTTGGCGATACGACCAACGACAACACGATGTTGGAAGTAAGTGGCAGGGGCATCTGTATGTGTAACGGAAGCGATGATACCAAGGCCATAGCGGATGAAATCACAGAATTTGACAATGACCATGATGGCGTAGCCAACTATATCGAAAAACATTTTTTCAGACATCAAGGAGGTTAGACCATGAAGAAAGTTGCATTAATGATCGATTCAAGTGCGGATATTACCAAAGAAAAGGCAAAAGAACTAAACCTTCATGTTTTGCGTATGCCTGTTATCGTAGATGGAAAGGAATACATGGAAGCAGAAACAATTACCGATGAAGAAGTGTTGGAGGCGTTAGAAGAACAAAAAAGTGTAAAAACGGCCCAGCCAATTGTCGGTGATATGATCAAAATGTGGGATGATTTGTTGAAAACACACGATGAGGTGTTTTATCTTCCCTTAACCAATGCGTTATCCGGCACCAACAAAACGGCAATCACGCTGGCAAAAAACTATGAAGGAAAAGTAACGGTTGTACAAAGTGAATTTGTATGTTATCCAACGGTGATCATGATGCAGATGGTCAAAGAGATGATTGAAAAAGGATATACTTGTGCGCAGATCAAGGAAAAAATTGAAACAGAAGGAGAATTGCTGGCGGTATTGATACCGGAAAAGCTGGATACATTAAAAGCAGGAGGTCGTATATCACCGGCTGTTGCCGCCATAGCAGGATTATTGAAGATCGTTCCTTTATTGAATATTCGTCATGGTGCCATTGATTTAGAAGACAAGGTTCGCACCTTGAAGAAAGCTTATCAAAAAGGAATTGAAGTCGTGACAAAGGATGTGAATCCGGAGGATTATATCTGGATGGTTATCGATGCCTTTGATCCAAAGAAAAGCGAAGACTGTAAAAAGATGTTGGAGGAGGCCATCGGTCAACCGGTACAGCAGCACTCTTTTAAAACGGTCATCTTATCGCATGTAGGCAAGGGAACCATCGGTTTTGGACGCATCAAAAAGATAGAATATTAGAAAGGCGGAGCATTCCGCTTTTTTTACACCATAATTTAACATATTCATTTTAAATTCATCTTACAGTTCATGCTTATACTGTCACCTATGAAAAATAGAAAAATACGGTTTTTGTTTTCTTTTCTATTTGCGGTATGCTGTGTGGGGTTGATGTTTATCATCTATACGTTATCAAGTGAAGATGGATACGCCTCCGGACAACGCAGTGCCAATGTACAGGAAATCATTAAGGAAAACGTTCATGAATACATGGATTCAACAGAAATAGGACAGAAGCTTCACTATGGACTTCAATCTTTGATTGAAGCGATTTCTCCGGATGGGGATAACTGGTATCAGACCATTCGCAATATTGCGCATTTCAGTTTGTATTTCTTTCTTGCGCTTTTATTGTATATAACTTTTTCTATTGCCGGAATTACCCGACTTTGGAAGATCATCTTATCTTTATTGATTTGTTTAGGCTATGCGCTATTTGATGAATTTCATCAAAGTATGGTCATCGGAAGGATCAGTACGATGGACGATGTTATAGTGGATATGTGCGGAACTTTAATGAGTTTAGGATTTTGTTGGGTCATATCTGCTTTCTGCGCCTGCCTTCGTTCAAAACCAAGGCCGAGATTGTAATTTAGTTAAAATAAGGTATAATTTGTTTAATCAAAATAAACTTTAAGGAGATGTGAACATGGAATGTAAACAATGTGGAAATAGTCTTCCGGAAAATGCTAAGTTTTGTCCGGAATGTGGTGCGCCTGTGCCGACCGATGATGTTGTCGAAGAAACACCATCCGCAAAAGAAAAGGTAGAAGTTGTAGAAGCAGTTATCGAAGAAGATCAAACAACAGAAGCGGAAGAACCGGTGCAAGATGTCGTGGAAGAAGTAGAGGAAACGAAAGAAGAAACGATCACTCAGGAAGAACCGGTTGAATCGGAAGAAGAAAAAGCACAAGCGGAAGAATGGTATTATGTCAGGGAAAGTCAATCGGCTGGACCTTTTACACTGGAGCAGATGATTGAACGAATTCGTGATGCGCAGATCAAAGAAGAAACTTTGGTATGGAAAGCCGGAATGGCTGACTGGCAGAAGTTAAAAGATACGGAATTAAAAGAATATCTTCCGACACCAGATGTAAAGCCGGAAGGAGATCAATGGTATTTTGTCGATGCCAACAATAAACAAAATGGTCCTTATACAGTGGAACAGATGAAAGGCTTGATTCAGGCCCATCAAATTTATGGAAATACGTTTGTATGGAAAACTGGGATGGCTGACTGGAAGCGTTTAAAAGATACAGAACTTGCTTCTTATGTGATGCCGGAAGCACCTAAACAGGAGAGTGCGCATCAAACTTTTACAAAAAAGCCGATCTATATTTCAGAAAGAAGCATTGGATTGTCCATTGTCTTAAGCATTGTGACATGCAGCATTTATTATTACTATTGGTTATATACCTTGGCAAGAGATGTCAATGAATGTTGTAGAGCACAAAATAAATCTGGACCTGGAGAGCCGGGAATTGTCGTACTGTTATCATTGATTACATGCGGTTTATACGGTATTTACTTTTACTGGAAAGCCGGAAAAGTGTTAAGTGAGCTAGAATTTGATAATGGATATAGAGTTTCCGATAACAGTATTATCATGTTAGTTCTTCCGTTCTTAGGCTTAGGTATTATTTCCATGGCCATTTGCCAAAGCACTTTAAACGATATTTGTCGTTACGGAAATGAGTAAAAAGATTATCAAGGTGACAGGGGCTGTTTTCGTATTGCTCCTGTTTCTTCTTTTTATCGGTGTATATTGTCCTATCCAAAAAATCTTTGGGATTCCATGTCCCGGTTGTAATATGACGACCAGTTTATATTATCTGCTTCAGGGAAATCTACAGGCTTCCTTGTTTTATCATGCGATGTTAATTCCTACGATGGTCTTTGGCTTGTTGATTTTCTATTGCCATATCAAAAAAAAGAGGAAGTGGAAAGAGCGGTTACTATGGATGTGGGCCGGTTGTATGATTGTCTATTATATTTATCGTATGGTTTTTATTTTTCCAGATATTCCGATGGTCTATGATACCAACAGCATTTTCGGACAATTCTTCCATATTTCTTTATAGTGGTAAACGGTAGGAAATCTATTTATAAGGCCGTTCAGTGCAGAAAAGGAAGTAAATAGGTTGACAACCTTTTCTAATCTGCCTATAATGAGCACATACAAGTAAATTAGTTGAAGATAGAGGTAGCGATGCATCAGAGTACTGTAGGGAGCCGGCGGGCTGTGAAATACAGGAAAGGTAATCATCGCCGAAGGAAATGATATGGCGATGTCATTTCTTGGGGCTTTGGGAAATACCCAATGCACTCCTTCGCAAGAAGAGGGGTTATCTGAAAGGCGAAAGAACCAAGGCCATATGGATAACACATATGGTCTTTTCTATTTTCAACCTAAATTAGGAGGAAAAGAGATATGAAAAAATTACTTGCAGCATTAGCCGTTGGAACATTGGCTTTGGCCGGTTGTTCAAGTGGTACAGACAGTGCCAATGATGACACGTTTACCGTAGGAATGGAGTGTGGATATCAGCCATTTAACTGGCAAACATCCGATGCCCAAACCGACTCTGCCGTTGAGATCAGCGGCGGTGGAGGATATTGTGATGGATATGATGTAATGATGTCACAAGCCATTGCCGATGAATTAGGTCAAAAATTAGAAGTGAAGAAAATTTCATGGGATGGTCTGCAGCCTGCTTTGGATTCTGGAGAAATTGATGCGATCGTTGCCGGTATGACAGCCAGTGATGAGCGTGAAGAAGGAATCGACTTTACGACACCTTACTACGAAAGTGAAGGAATGGTCATGATCGTTCGTGCGGACAGTGAAATGGCAGGTTATACAGATATCCAGGATTTCTCCGGCCATAAAGTCATCGGACAGAAAAATACCAACTATGATACCGTTATTGATCAAATTGAAGGTGTTGATCATCAGACACCACTTGCGACGTATCCGGAATTAGTAGCTGCTCTGCAAAATGGAGTAGCCGATGGTATTACAGCGGAAATGCCGGTTGCCGAAGGTGTTGTAGCCGCCAATCCAGGACTTGCGATCGTACAGTTTGCAGAAGGACATGGATTTGATGTAGATACGACCGTATCGATCGGATTGAAAGAAGGAACACGCGATTCTGATTTCTTCAAGAGTGTACAGGACGCATTAGATTCCATCAGTCAAGATACAAGAAATGAATATATGAAAACTGCGGTTGAAAACGCACCAACCGAAGAATAGGAAGGTTTGATGATCCATGAGTATCAATTTTGGAAGGGCATATGAAATATTTATAGAGAATTGGAGCTTGTTTTCTTACGGTATCCAAAATACTCTCTTATTCGCAATCGTTGGTACGGTTGTCGGGCTGATCCTGGGATTGATAACCGGAGCCTTGCGTGCAATTCCGGAAGATCCCATGGATTCATTTCCTGTTAAGATTTTAAAGAAGCTTGCGAGATGGATCGTAGGCTTCTATGTCTGGTTTTTTAGGGGTACACCGATGATGGTACAGGCCTTGTTCTTTTTCTACTTGCTTCGTCCGATTTTAGGATGGACAGGTTTCTCGGCCGGTTTGATCATCATCTCAGTCAATACTGGTGCCTATATGGCGGAAATTATTCGTGGTGGTATTCAGTCTATCGATGCCGGACAAAGTGAAGCGGCAAAATCCCTGGGGATGACAACGTTTCAAACGATGGTTTCCATTATTTTTCCGCAAGCCATTAAAAACACCTTTCCGACGATTGGAAATCAGCTGATCGTCAACATCAAAGACAGTTGTATGTTAAATGCGATCCAGGTAACAGAGCTTTACTTCCAGTCTTCTTCGGTAGCCGGAAGTAACATGAAATTTGCCGAAGTTTACTTTTTGGAAATGGTGATGTACCTTGCCTTAACAACGATCGCAACATTGATCCTGAATGCTGTGGAAAGAAAAATCAACAAGACAAAGACAGTAACAATCAAGGAAAACTGCGCATAGGAGGTTTGTATGGAAACAGTCATTCAAGTACAACATTTGAAAAAACATTTTGGGGATCTTCAAGTTTTAAACGATATCGACTTTGAAATCAATAAAGGAGAAGTAGTTACGATTATCGGATCCTCCGGTTCGGGAAAAAGTACGCTTCTTCGCTGTATCAACTTGTTGGAGATTCCGGATGGCGGAAACATCTTATATAAAGGAACAGATATTTTAAGTGGCAAGCTTCCTTTGACAACCTATCGTTCCAAAGTGGGAATGGTTTTTCAAAGCTTTAATTTATTTGCGAATAAGACCGTTTTAGAAAATTGTATGATCGGCCAGATCAAAGTCTTAAAGCGTTCGAAAGAAGAAGCACAAAAAATTGCCATGCAGCACTTGGAAGAAGTCGGTATGCAGAATTTTGCCGATGCCAGTTCGACACGTTTATCCGGTGGACAAAAGCAACGTGTGGCGATTGCCCGTGCTTTATGTATGGATCCGGAAGTCTTATTGTTTGATGAACCAACATCGGCGTTAGACCCGGAAATGGTTGGCGATGTTTTAGAAGTTATGCAGACACTAGCCAAAGAAGGCTTGACAATGGCTATTGTGACCCATGAGATGCAGTTTGCCAAAGATGTCAGTGATCGTGTGATCTTTATGGACAAAGGAGTCATTGCCGAAGAAGGAGCACCGCAGCAGATTTTTGAAAAACCGCAGCACCAGCGTACAAAACAATTCTTATCACGTTATTTTGACCGTTAAAAAACGGTCTTTTTTGTGGTTGGTCATTTTGAAAACAGTTACATTTTTCAATTCTGTTACAATCCAAATTTCATAAAAACTTAACAGCTTTTTTTCTTCTTTTTCGACGGGCATTGTGTTATATTTAAAGTGCTATAGAATGGTTAAAGATTGTTCTTAGGAGGAATACATATGGTTAGAAGAATCGGTATTTTAACCTCAGGAGGAGACTCGCCGGGGATGAACGCAGCCATACGAGCTGTCACAAAAGTCGGTTTGAACAGTGGCCTTGAAGTATTCGGTATCTATAATGGATACAAAGGAATGGTAGAGGGCTATATTGAACCGATGACTCGCGAAACGATTCGTGAGATTGTCAACCGCGGAGGAACGATTCTTGGATCGGCCCGTTTACCGGAGTTTAAAGATGAGGAAGTTCGCCGCAAGGCCATTCATCAGCTTTCCAAACGAGGCATTGAGGCCGTTGTTGTTATCGGAGGGGACGGTTCGTATCGTGGTGCCTTGTCGTTGACAGAAATGGGAATCAACTGTATTGGTTTGCCGGGTACGATCGATAACGATATCACCTGTACAGATTTCACGATTGGATTCCATACGGCATTGGAAACCGTTGTCGATGCAATCGATAAACTGCGTGATACATCAAATTCTCATCATCGCTGTTCTATTGTTGAAGTTATGGGAAACCGTTGTGGAGATCTGGCCCTTTGGTCAGGAATCGCATCCGGAGCCGATATGATCGTGACCAGTGAAACCGGTTTTGATGAAAATGACGTTTTGGATCGCTTACGCGATTTGGATATTATACGAAAGAAAAAACATGCGATTGTCGTGATTTCCGAGAAGATCACCGATGTCGATCAGTTTGCCAAGAAAGTGACATTGAATACAGGTTTTTCAGGAAGGGCAACTGTATTAGGCCACATTCAGCGTGGTGGTTCACCATGTCCATATGATCGTATGTTGGCTTCTCAAATGGGAGAAAAAGCAGTAGATCTTTTAATGCAGGGCATTGGAGGACATTGTGTCTGCATTCGCGACAATAAGATCGTATCTTACCCGATCGAAAAGGCACTGAGCATGCCTGCTGAATCTCGTAAGCCATTACAAAACTTATTTGAACGATTAGTTTAGAAGGAAAAAAGGAAGGAATCGAAAAAAATTATGTGTATTAGTGACAAGAAGACAAAAATTATTTGTACGATCGGTCCGGCCAGTGAAGATAAGGAAACTTTGAAGAAACTGGTTTTGGCTGGTATGAACATTGCCCGTTTGAACTTCTCTCATGGAAGTTATGAAGAACATGGCAATCGAATCAAATTGATTCGTGAAGTTTCTAAGGAGTTAAATAAACCAATCGGTATCTTATTGGATACAAAAGGTCCGGAAATCCGTTTAGGTGATTTTAAAGATGGCGGCTGCCAGTTTAACGAAGGTGACGTTGTCAAAATCGTTAAAAAGGAAGTAGAAGGAACACATGAACAGTTTACACTGCGGTGTCCGGAAGTCTTCCACGACGTAAAAGCCGGTGACTGCATCTTAATGGATGATGGAAAATTAAAAGTGACGATTCTGGAAGTAACAGAAGATGAGATTCAGGGACGTATTGAAAACCCTCACTTCTTAAAGAGCCGTAAAGGATGTAACTTGCCAGGTGTTGTATTAAGTATGCCTTTCATTTCGGAAAAGGATGAAGCTGATATCCGTTTTGGGTGTAAACAAGATGTGGATTATATCGCAGCCAGCTTTACACGCCGTAAAGATGATGTATTGGCCATTCGTAAGATCTTGATTTCTGAAAGAAAAGACAACATTCAGATTTTCCCTAAGATCGAAAACCAGGAAGGTTTTGATAACCTGCGTGATATTTTGGAAGTCAGTGACGGTGTCATGGTTGCCCGTGGTGACTTAGGTGTTGATGTCAGCCTGGAAATGGTTCCGATTTATCAGAAACAGATCATCTCAATTGCCAATGAATTAGGTAAACCAGTTGTCACAGCTACACATATGTTGGAAAGTATGCAGGAAAACCCACGTCCAACACGAGCAGAAGCCAGTGATGTTGCCAATGCGATCATGGATGGTACAGACTGTATCATGTTGTCAGGAGAAAGTGCTGCCGGTCATTATCCGGTAGAATGTGTACAGACAATGCACCGTATCGCCGATGCGATCGAGCCTATGATTCCTTATCAACAACGTTTAAAACAAGGAATTCGTACTTCACGTAATTCTTTGAACGATGCCATTGGTGTCAGTGCTGCCGATACATCCATTGCGTTGGATATCAAATGCATCATTGCCTTTACACAGAGTGGTCTAACAGCTCGTCGTTTGGCACGTTTTAGACCACAAGCTCCAATCATCGGTGTATGTTTCGATGAAGTTACGGAAAGAGCCATGCTTCCAATCTTTGGTGTAGAGCCATATTTCAGTGATATCCAGAATACACGTGAAAACGATGTAGATTTGGCTAAAAACATTGCCTTGATGAAGGGTTGCCATTATGGCGATTTCATCATTGTTGTTGCCGGTTATCCGGAAGGACACGGGGCAACAAATATGATGCGTATTGTCGAAATCACTGAAAACTAAGTAATCACAATCCGCTATGAATGAGTAGGAAACGAAAGTTCATAGCTTTTTTCTTGGGTCACTACCGGGAAGCGACAAATGAAAAGAGTAAGGTTTTTAGCCTTACTCTACTGCTTTTAAAGATTCAACCATTTGAATCTTTTTTAATTTAAAGGACATGAAGAAGTTAATGATCAATGTAAAGATCATGGTCATCGCAAAACTGATCAAATAAGATTGTGGAAGGATCGTTCGACCAAACATCACATCATCCATTTCGGCTAAATTCATGATCAGATGATGAAGGCCGATACCGATAAATAATCCTAATAGGGCACCTATGATCGATAATAAGATCCCTTCTCGATTGACATACTGGTTTACTTCACGTTTGGTAAATCCCAAGACTTTGATCGTAGCGATTTCGCGAACTCTTTCACTGATATTGACATTGCTTAAGTTATACAATACCACAAAGGCTAATAGGGCGGCACTGATGACCAATACCACAACGATAAAGGAAATGCTGCTGATCATATCAGTAAAGTTTTTCTGTAAGGATGAATAGAAAGTAACACTTTCTACGCCATTAAGTTCCATCAATCGATTTCCTAATTCTTTTTCAAAGCTCTCACTTTGATCCTTTGTTTTGATCATGTAGATCGTATTCACATCGATACTTTGACTGAGTGTGTTGAAGTAATCCTTTGTCATATAGATATGATGACCTACATAGTTTTCAAAGATGCCGCTGACCTTGATTTCCAGATCTTTATCATCACTGGTGATTTGGAAAGTATCTCCTGTTTCAAGATTTAACTTATCGGCAAGCTTCTGAGAAAGCAGTACACCTTGATTGGTTAAAGATAAAGAATCATCCTTCATTGTTTTTAAAGTGGTAAACGCATCAAAATGATCTAAATCCTCAATGATGTGTGAAGTGACTGTCTGATCCTCTCCTTCGATATTAACTGTACCGGAGAATTGTTGTTCTTCAAAGAGAGCATCCACACCTTTTAAATCTTGAATCTGGTCGGCTAAGAACTTACTTTCTTGAGTGGCCGAGATCGTGGCATTATAGTGATAGATGTTGCCATATTGTTGTTGGGCAATATCGCCAATACTGTCGTTGATTCCAAATCCGGCTACCAACAAGGCCGAACAGCCGGCAATACCAATGACAGTCATAAAGAAACGTTTCTTATAGCGGAAGATATTTCGGGCGGTGACTTTATGTAAAAAGGTCAGTCGATTCCACAAAGGTTTGATACGTTCTAATAAGATCTTCTTTCCGGCTTTGGATGCTTTTGGACGCATTAGCTGGCTTGGAACTTCCACGAGTTCGGCATAAATCGAATAAATCGTAGCCAGTAAAGTAATTCCGGTCACAGAACCGGAGGCCAGTAAAATCAAACCTGGCTGTGATGCGAAATGAATGGTCTCTAAATTATATAACATATTCCATGCGGTAAAGATCACAGTTGGAAAGACAATCATACCCACTGCACATCCAATGGCGGAGCCTATAATGCTGGCAATCAGGGCATAGATTAAATATTTGCTGGCGATTTGTATCTTAGAATACCCCAAAGCCTTTAAAGTACCGATTTCATTTCTTTGTTCATCAACCATTCTTGTCATGGTTGTCATACAAACAAGGGCAGCCACCATAAAGAAGAAGACCGGGAATACCGCAGCAATTCCATCCATTCGATCGGCACAGGCGCCATAATCTCGGTATGAGTAATGGGAGTTACGATCCAGTACCATCCATTCGCCGTTCAATTCATCCACTTGTTTTTGTGCTTCATCGATTTCTTTTTGTGCTTCCTGTTTTTGAGAATCTAACTCCTGCTGCCCCTCTATCAACTCCTGGCGTCCGCTTTCTAAATCTTGTTTAGCACTTTCCAGTTGTGTTAAACCAGTTTCATATTGTTGTTGGGCTTGTACAAGCTGGTTATAAGCTGTCTCCAGCTGGCTTTGGGCAGCTAATAAGGCATCACGATTTGCCAACAGTTCCGGTTTTTGTTGAATCGCTTGTTGAATGTTTGCTTCCTGCGTTTGAAGTTGTGCATATTGTGTTTGTAAGGATTGTTCCTGATTTACTAAATATTCATAGCCCTGGATTGTTTGATCAATTTGTGCCAGATGTTCTTCCAGGGTGGCCTTAGTTTGATTCAATGGATCTAAAAGTTCAGAATCCGGTGGTAAAGAAGCAATTTGATCTTCCAGCTGTTTTAGATGTTCTTCTAACTCCGGTTTGATTTGAAGCGCTTGATCATACATTGGCTGTAGTTGTGTTTTTTGTGCCTGTATTTGTTCCAGACCACTTTGAAGTTGTGCCAGTCCTTCCTGTACAGCCGGAAGACTGGCTTCGGTCTGATTGATCTGTTCCAGCGCCGCATTTAAAGTCGGCAGATTTTCTAACGCCTTTTGACCGGCATAGTATTCATTCCATCCGGCATCCAGCTGTGCTTTGGAGTCTGCCAATGTTTGTTCACTCTGTTGAATCTGTGCACTGCCATCTTCAATTTGTTGACTGGCTTCATCCAATTGATTCTGTGCATTTTGAATTTCACTGTTAAACTCTGCTTTGGCATCATCTACAGCAGCCTGGCTTTCTTCTAAACGAATCTTGATTTGTCCATCGGCCATGTCTTCCAATTTTTTTACCACAGGATCGATGATATCAAAGTATTCTTCATCATAGGAATTGTACGCTTTAGCGCCTTTGACAAGTACATCGGCTTCTGTATAGTATTCGGATTTGATGTTTTCTTCCGGTACGAAAACAAACCCGTTTAAAGTACCGGAACCGATCAAGCTGCTTCCTTTTTGATAACTCAAATACGTTGGTGTATAACAAGTGCCGACGATCGTATAAGTATCCTGCTGCAGGGAATCACTGATTGGCGTATCAGTGCCACTGGTCAATGTGATCTTTTCACCGATCTCTAAATTTCCAAAGAGTGTATTGGTGGCACTGGCAGCCTCAATCAAGCATTCATTTTCATTTTCCGGCATGCGTCCATCCACCAAACGAATCGTATTGACTTCCTGCTGATTGGGAAGCGAGAAAAGCTTTAATACCAGTTGTGTATTTTCTTTTTTGGTCAGCACATCCATCGTATAGAGGCCCTGTACGCGATCCACACCTTCTATTTTGGAAATCGCATCGATATCCTCCTTCGTTAACCCCAAGGTCGAATAGATTTGGATGTCCTGTAAATTTTGTTGGTCAAAATATTGATCGGCAGAATACTTCATGTCGGGAGCGGAGGCTTTTACGCCCGCAAAAAAGGCAACTCCAATCGCAACGATCGAAAGAATGGAAAAGAATCGTCCAAAAGAGCTTTTGATCTCGCAGAAGATATTTTTTAAAAACGTTTTAGGCATCAGTATTCAATCTGATCAATATCCATTGGAGAGGGATTGATTTCAATCGAGTCGATCTTTCCGCTCTTTACTTTGATGACTTTATCGCCCATCGGCGTTAAGGCAAGATTGTGGGTGATGACAACAACCGTCTTTTTTTGTTTGCGACAAGTATCCTGTAAGACTTTTAAGACTTGTTTTCCTGTTTTGTAGTCAAGAGCCCCTGTTGGTTCATCACAAAGTAAAAGCTTTGGATTTTTGGCCAGTGCTCTGGCAATCGCAACACGTTGTTGTTCACCTCCGGAAAGTTGACTTGGAAAGTTATCCATTCTTTCTTCCAATCCAACAGATCGTATGGTTTCTTCTATATCTAAAGGATTTTTACAAATTTGTGTGGCAAGTTCTACATTTTCTTTGAGCGTTAGATTTTGTACCAGGTTATAAAACTGAAAGACAAAACCGACATCATAGCGACGATACAGTGTCAGCTCTTTTTCGTTATAGGCACTGATCGTTTGATGATCGACGATGATCTTTCCTTCGGTGACTGTATCCATGCCGCCTAAAAGATTTAAGATCGTACTCTTACCGGCTCCACTGGCACCGGCGATAATGACAAACTCACCTTGATCAATGGAAAAAGATACGCCATCCAGCGCATGAATCTTGATTTCTCCCATTGTATATGTTTTTCTGACATCCTCAAATGTAATAAAACCGGCCATAAAAACACCTCTGTATTGTTACTACAATTATAGCATGGCCCTGTTAAAATGACAGGGGGAATTTTGGGAAACCAAGGGACGCACGATTGAGAAAAGCCGGATATCGTGATACCATATAGCCAAAGGATGGAGAATCAAAATGAAAGTAAGAGTATTGACAGATAGTGGCTGTGGCTTGACCAAAGAAGAAGCGGCACAGTACCACTTGGATTATTTGCCTTTACAGGTCATTGTAGAAAATAAGACGTATTTAGACGGTATCGATCTAACGACAGAACAGTTATATGATTTGATCGATAAAGGCTATTTACCGCAAACCAGCATGCCACCTTTAGGCATGATCGAAGAGCTTTTTGATCAATATAAAAAAGAAGGCGTGACCGATGTTGTGGCAGTCACGTTATCCAGCGGTTTATCGGGGACCAATCAGGCTATACAGGCTAGTGCCAAATGGCATGAAATCAAGGTACATACACTTGATATTTATACGACATTAAGCGTGGAAAAATATTTGGCGATCAGTGCTGCCAAGTTAAATGATAAAGGGTATGTACCAGATGAAATCATTCATCGTTTACAGGATGTCGTAGAGCATTCACAGGGCTTTTTGATTCCGGAAGACTTGGATCATTTAGCTCGCGGTGGGCGTTTGACACCGATGGCTGCCAAACTGGCCGGCATGTTGAAAATTAAACCGATTCTTGAAGTCAGCAAGAATTCGGAAGGAAAAGTAGGAACCTGCGATAAGGTTCGTACCATGGCCAAAGCTATTTCCAAGGCGGCTAAGCTGGCGGCCAAGGGGGCAAAAGAGGCCGGCGATTGCGTATATTTTGTTCTGGATTCTGCATCGGAAGAAAACGCAAAGCTATGCGTGGAAGAATTACAGGCTTTGATCGGAAAAGATGTCAAGATCGAAAGAGAATCGATCTGCAGTGTCATTGCCGCTCATACCGGACTTGGTTCGGTTGCTTTTCAGTATTGTAAAAAGGTGAAGGGGGCCGATTAAATGAAAATCGCATTTGTAACGGATACCGGTACCGGACATGATCCGGACTATTGGAAAGAACGGGGAATCTATTGTCTTCCTTTACAGATCGAATATAATGGTAATTCCTATGATGAGTATGTCACTATTCCCTATGCCAAGGTTATTGAAAATCTACATGAACAAATCTTGATGAAGACAAGTCTGCCAAAACCAGGTTTGATGGAAGATCTTTTTGAAGATTTAAAAAAGGAAGGCTATGATGCCATATTCTGCGTACCTATCTGTAAAGGTTTATCCAGCACGTATGATACCTTGGAAATGATGGCCAAGGAAGCCGATTTACAGTTTTATGGCGTAGATTGTTATGTTACCGCGGTTGTACAGGGTAGAATGATCGAGATTGCCAAGGAGATGATTGAATCCGGTCATACGATTGAAGAGACTATTGCCCGTCTGGAGCGTATTGCCCAAAGCTGCGAAACCATTTTATTGTGTGATGATCTTCACCATATGAAACGAGGGGGAAGACTAACACCGACAGCGGCTGTTTTAGGCGGCCTGTTAAAAATCAAGCCGGTTTTGTATTTGGATAAAAAGACTAAGGGGCGTGTTGATGTATTGGCAAAAGTCAGAACCATGTCAAAAGCCCAGGATCGAGTGATTGAATTTATAAAGGAAAAAGGTGTTCTTTCGGATTTTACTTTTATCGTTGCTCATGTCGATGTATTGGATGCTGCTGTTGATTATGCGCAAAAAATACAAAAGTCATTTGATGGCGCTAAAGTAAAGATCATTGATTTGGTCAGTGCCGTAGGCATTCATACCGGTTTAGGATGTCTGGCTTTACAAGTTTTTAATGAAAATGCATAATAGAAAGCCCTCTGTTTGATGGAGGGCTTTTGTCAGACATAAAGATAAAACAAAAAAAATAGAACTTGTTCAAGATTTTAAATCTTGGCAAGTTCTATCTTTTTTTATTCTAATTCGAAGGCACCGGTATATAACTGATAGTACGTTCCTTTTTGTTGGATCAAATCATCATGGCTTCCTCGCTCAATGATTCGACCATTTTCCAATACCATGATCGCATCACTGTTTTGAATCGTACTCAAACGGTGGGCAATGACAAATACTGTTCGTCCCTGCATCAGCTTATCCATACCATCCTGCACGATACGTTCCGTATGTGTGTCGATGGATGAAGTGGCTTCATCTAAAATCAATACCGGTGGATTGGCAACGGCAGCACGGGCAATGGACAATAACTGCTTCTGTCCCTGTGAAAGCGATGTGCCGGAGCCTGTGATCATCGTTTGATAGCCATGATCTAAATGCTTGATGAATTCATGCGCATTGGCAAGTTTAGCCGCTTTGATACATTCATCATCACTCGCATCCAGTTTACCATATCGAATGTTATCCATGATCGTTCCGGTAAATAAGTTTGTATCCTGCAATACGATACCTAAGGAATGTCTTAAATCATCTTTTTTAATCAGCTTGATATCAATACCATCGTAAGTGATCGATCCGTTCTGAATGTCATAGAAACGGTTGATCAAATTGGTGATCGTTGTCTTACCGGCACCGGTTGCACCGACAAAGGCAATTTTTTCACCTGGTTTGGCAAATAGATTAATGTCGTGTAAAATCGTTTTCTTTTCATTGTAGCCAAAGATGACATCGTGGAAACGTACATCCCCTTTTAATGGAACCAGTTCAACACTGCCATCTTCTCTTGGGTGACGCCAGCACCAATGTCCGGTATTTTTATCCGTTTCGCTAAGCGAGCCATCTTCATGAATTTCCACATTGGTCAAAGTGACTTTTCCATCATCGACTTCGCTTGGTGTATCAATCAGTTCAAAGATACGAGAAGCACCGGCAGCGGCCATGACAACGGAGTTGATCTGTTGCGAGATCTGACCAATCGGGTTGTTGAAGGAACGGTTTAACTGTAAGAAGGCGGCAATCGTACCTAACGTTAGACCGCCGATTCCATTGAGTGCCAGCAACGATCCGATAATGGCAGTCAAAACATAACTTAAATAGCCTAAGTTTCCGATGATCGGCATCAAAATGTTGGCATACATATTCGCATTGGCACTGGCCTTGAATAACTGATCGTTGACCACATTAAAGTCTTTTAAGCTTTGTTCTTCATGACAGAAGACTTTGATGACCTTGCTTCCTTCGACCATCTCTTCAATAAATCCGTTGACTTTTCCTAAATCATCCTGCTGGGCGCGGAAATATCGGCCGGAGCGGGAAGTGATAAAGCGAGATACGATGATCATGATAACGGCCATCACAATCGCAACGATTGTCAAAGGGATGTCCAAAATCAGCATGGAGATCAAAACGGAAATCATGGTCACGATACTTACGATCATCTGCGGTACTGCCATCGTCAACAACTGACGAAGGGTATCGGTATCGTTGGTATAGATCGACATGATATCACCATGCGCATGGGTATCAAAATAACCGATCGGCAAGGTTTCCATATGTTCAAACAAGTGGTCACGAGTATCACGTAAGGTACCTAAGGCAACATTCAACAGAATACGGTTGTATAAATAGGTACAAAGAATACCGGCCACATAAATGCACAACAATGTCAATAATGCTTGTACTAACGGTCCAAAATCCGGTGTATCCTGACTTAACATCGGTACGATATAGACGTCAATCAAATCTTTTAGGAAAGTGGATCCATATACATTGGCAAAACAGCTAATTAAAATAAAGATCAAGATAAAGAAGCAGGCCAGTTTATAATTTGAAATCGTGACTTTGATGATGCGGGAAAGTCCGTTGTTTTTTGTCTTATTCACTTAAACTGCCTCCTTTCTGTTGTTCCTGGAAAGTTTCACGATAGAGCTTGTTGGTCTTCAACAATTCTTCGTGTGTTCCTAATCCGGAAATATGTCCTTCATCCAACACAAGGATCTGATCCGAGTCCTGAATGGAACTGACACGCTGTGAAATGATGATCCGTGTCGTATCCGGAATTTTTTCCATGAAAGCCTGACGAATCAAGGCATCGGTTTTAGTATCGACAGCGCTGGTCGAATCATCCAAAATCAAGATTTTTGGTTTTTTCAAGATCGCACGCGCGATACATAAACGCTGACGCTGTCCACCGGAAACGTTGGTTCCACCTTGTTCGATGTACGTATTGTATTTATCCGGCATCTTCTGAATAAATTCATCTGCCTGTGCTAATTTACAAGCTTCTTCGATTTCTTCATCGGTAGCATTTGGATCACCCCAGCGCATATTTTCTTTAATGGTTCCGGAGAACAATACGTTCTTTTGAAGAACCATGGCCACACTGTTTCTCAGGCTTTCCAGATCGTAATCACGAACATCGATACCGGCTACTTTTACGCTTCCGCCGGTTACATCGTAAAGTCTTGGAATCAACTGCACCAAGGATGATTTGGCCGATCCGGTAGCCCCTAAGATTCCTAAAGTCGAACCGCTTGGGATATGCAGATCGATATTGTCTAAGACATAATTGGCTTCATCTTGAATGTTGGTGTATTCAAAGTAAACATCTTCAAAATCGATT
>NZ_JAXKBY010000103.1:0-15444 GCF_036552745.1 Faecalicoccus sp. | reverse complement strand
TTATTCATGTTTTATGAATAATAGGCCGCATTCTTTTCAATGTTTGTCAATATATTTGTTTGATTTTTTGATAAAAAAAAGAGAGGCGCACATTTTGTGTGCTCCTCAAAGTGTCCATTTTCTTAACTTAATGACATTGGGTTGTACCGCCTTTTTTTTCACAAGATTCCCTCTTTGCCAAATATGTAAAATAAAATGGAAAGCTATGGAATTTTTCAGATAAATCTGATATGATATCTATGTAATGACCAAATTTAAATACAGTTTGTTTGCATATAATTTGACTGCGTTTAAAAATTAGTCATTATTTTTGACGGTAAGGATATAATAAACTACCCTTATTTAAACAATGAAATCCTTTAAAATTTGCTGTGTTTTGTATAGGTACTCCATATATTTTGATTTCATTGTTTATAGGGATTCTCCTATTCCCCGAATCATCTTAAGTTAACGTCTATAAAAAGAAAGGCCTAACGATCCTTTACCGTCTTAAAATAGTGTCCAAATTCTATGCATAGGGGCCTTTCTTTTTTTTGTTTTTTTTGCGAAATAGTTGGTGTAGAAGCGATGATTTCGTCTTCTTATATAGTTCTTTATATTTGTCCCATTAAGAAAGAAAGGGATAACATGATCAGAGCCTATTCAAATGAATTAAAAAATAAGGTTTGTGTAAGAATCTGTAAAAACAGAGAATCAACTTCTATGGTTGCCAAAGAGATGGATATTCCTTTAAAAACAGTAGAAAAATGGGTGACTGCTTATTATAAGGACCCTAAAGTTTTTGAAGTGCCGGAAGGCTATATCTTTGAAAAAAGAAGAATGGATGCGCATCGCTATGATTCTTATACCAGAGAACAGCTGATTCGAGAATTAAAAAGAAAAGATACAAAAATTGTATATTTACAGTCTGTTATCGAAAGCAAAAATTAATACTTTCGAAATATAGATTTTTTCATAAAAGAAAAGCCGATCAATAGATCGACTTTTCATGTAGATATCGATGTAATGTCTCCAACAATAATTGTGTTACATCATTTGCTTTATCGGTAAAGAATGAAGATTCCTCATCTTTCATACTGTTATAGGATAAAAAGATAATGGAAGAAAGGTTACTGATCACACGAGGATCGTGTTTATCATCGTCTTTTCCCAGTAGTTTTAAAATGTTTTTGAAATGCTGTTCTTCAAAGTGTTTAAACTTATCCCACATCTGTTGGGTGCATTTTTTCTTGATATATGTAATATCTGAATATTGAATAAAGTTTAAATTTTTGAACATAGACTGATAAAGCAAACCGGTTTCCTGACTGCTTGCTCCGGCATCATCCGCACATTTTAAAGCAGAGAATACGTTATCCATCTGCCACATCAAGGCATCTAAGATGAATTCTTCCTTGGATTCAAATAGCAAGTAAAAATAACCTTTGGAAACGCCGGCTACTTCTACAAGGTCATCCACTTTAACATTTTTGTAGCCGTTTTGAGAAATCATCTTTAATCCGGCTGTATACATTTTGATTTTTTGTTGGTACTTTTCTTCTTCGGTATAGATTTTTGGCATAGATATTCCCCCAATGCCAATATTGTATCAAAAAGTAGAAAGAGTTGAAAAGTATTTCGTTCTATCCAGATTCTCAATTTGCGAATTCTGAGAAAAGGAATTGAAAATTATCGAATTTGGTGTGACAATGATGACAGAATTAACCGTTGCACGTCATGAATAAGATTAGGCATACAATATGAAGTATGAGCGCTTTCCACGAAAATAAGATCTTATAAGGCATCAATGGTTGATGAGGAGGATGGAAGAAAGAGCCATCCTTTTTTTGTTTGAAAAAGAAATGGATTTTCGTTATATTGAAGTCATGAAACAAAGAATGATCTTAAAACCGGATCAAATACAGAGAACGGTCTTTAATAAGGATATGAAACGATCACTGGAAGTTTTACAGCTCAATAATAAAGATCTTCAGGCTTTTTTGATGGAAATCAGTTCACATAACCCTTTTCTACGCTATCAGGCATCGGATGAGGCACAAACTGATTTTACGATGTTTGCGATCCAGAAGCCATCTTTATTGGATGTCATGTTGGAACAAAACCGATTCGAAAAGAACAGTCTTAGTGAAGATATGATTGCCTATTTAACTTCGATGTTAGATTCAAATGGCTACTTTAAAGAAAACCTCTCTTCTCTTGTATCACATTCCATATATACAAAAAAAGAAATTATGCATGCTATTGATCAACTGCGACATATGGAGCCGGTGGGGTGTTATTGTTTTCACTTGAAAGAATCGTTAAAAGTTCAATGTGAAGTTTCACCGCATGCTGCCAGTGAAACCGGAGAAATTCTTTGCGATTATTTAAAAGAGCTTTCTTCTCATGATTATTCAACTATTGTTGAGGGTACAGGTTTGAGCCTGGAAGAAATTGAAGAAGGGTTTCAGTTTATTAAAAGCTTGAATCCAAAGCCAGGATGTAACTACGCCAAAGATTCTATAGCTTTACAGCCGGAAGCAAGAGTATCAGTTGAACAAGGACAAGTTCTTGTAGAGATGATCAACCAGTATTTTGAGTTGGATGTATTGGAATATTCTTCCAGGGAACTGAAAGCTCTACGCCAGGAGGCGGATAGAATCTTAAATCAGGTGCGAAAACGCAGTCTTACGATTTTACAGATTCTTCAGATTTTATGTTCTTATCAAAGGGATTTTTTTGTTTCCGGAGCCGGTTTGAAACATTGTACACTGGAACAAGTAGCCAAGGAATGTGGTTTGCATGTATCCACGGTATCCAGAGCTATTCAAGGAAAATCTTTTGAGTTTAAAAATCGGTATTATCCGATCAAAAAGTTGTTGTCACATGATGGTTTCATGGATGTGGATGCGGCAACAATTGAAGAAAAAATCGTTGATTTGATACATGCAGAGGATCATGTGCATCCTTACAGTGATGCCAAATTACAGCTTCTTTTAGAAAATCAAGGTATTTTTATCGCAAGACGAACCATTGCGAAATATAGAGAACATTGCGGAATCCTTTCTTCCAGTAAGAGAAAGAGTAAAGGTTAGAGGTGGTATGATGTCGCAGATTCAATTAATTCGAGTAGATAACCGTCTGGTGCATGGACAGGTAGGTATGACATGGAGCAGTGCTTTAAATATTGATGCGATTGTCGTGGTGGATGAAGAAGTGGTTTATAATGTCTTTTCACAAAAGCTGATGGCCAGTATTGCCAAAGCAGCTAATCTGGACATTGCGTTCTATACAATTGAAGATTTTGTGACTACGTTTCAGAAACAAAAAGATACAAAGAAAATTTTTGTAATCGTTAAAAATATCCAAACAGTGCGCAAGTTATATGAAAAAGGAATTCGTTTTCCTAAGATCAATATCGGTAATATTCACTATGAAAGAGGACGCTATCCGTTAAATAAGAAAATGTATTTGACAGAAACGGATGTGCAGGACTTAAACTATCTAAACGAAGTAGGAAATACGATTTTTTATCAGGATGTGCCGGGAACGATGACAGAAAAAATTGAATTGTTGGATTTTGAAAAGTTGAAAAGGAGATAGACTATGGATATAAAAAAATCACTGTCACAAGAGTTAAAAAAGCGGTGTGAAACTCTTAAACTTTGTGAAGATGAACGATTTAGTGCCGCCTCTTTGGCAGGTGCGTTTCACATTACACGGAATACGGCATCACAATATCTGAATGAACTTGTAAAGAAAGGTACCGTAGTCAAAGTAAATTCACGTCCTGTCTATTTTTTTGATCGCCAGATTTTAGAAGAAAAATTAAAAGTGTCTTTGGAACATTCCGTTTATGATTCGATGGACGATCTGATGCGGGTGACCAATCGTGACTTTGAGAAAATGATTGGCTACAACGGATCACTTCGTGCTTTGATTTCACATTGTCAGGCTGCCGTGACATATCCAGATCACGGACTTCCCATTTTGATTTATGGTCCTACCGGTACAGGCAAAAGCATGCTTGCGAATTTGATGTATGAATATGGCATACATCAAGGCATCTTAGATAAAAAATCAAAATTTATTGCTCTAAATTGTTCTGAATATGCCAATAATCCGGAGCTTTTGACCGACAATCTTTTCGGACATGTCAAAGGTGCTTATACCGGTGCAGAAAATGAACAGGCAGGTTTGATCCAATTAGCTGATCAAGGAGTGTTTTTTTTAGACGAGGTTCATTGTTTAAAAGCCGAGTGTCAGGAAAAATTGTTTCAATTCATGGATAAGGGAATCTATCATAAAGTAGGAGATAATGAAAACTGGTATCGTTCCAGCTGTCGTTTGATTTTCGCAACGACGGAAGATCCTCAACAAGTTCTTTTAAGGACAATGCTTAGACGAATACCGATCGTGATTTCAATTCCTTCTCTCAGTCAAAGACCGCAGGTAGAAAAGATCGAGTTGATCTATACGATGTTGATGAAGGAAAGAAACCATCTTCGAAAAGATGTGTTTATTTCGAATCTGGCATATCAGGCCTTGTTGGATCATGAATATAAAGGCAATATCGGAGAACTACAGAATGTAATACGTGCTACATGTGCCAATGTACTTGTTCATCAACAACAGAATGCACTTCGAATTCGACTTTTAGATTTACCGGAATATTTATTTGCTTCGATGAATACACTGCAGTTAAAAAACTATGATCAGGAAGACGAGGCAATGATCTCTATTACGGATCTGAATAAAGAACGAAAGTCTAAAACACCGCTGTTGCAGTTGTATGATCGATTGTTGGAAACAGTTCAGACTTGTCAGGACGAAGAGGAAGACCTACATCAGATCATTACTCGCTGTAAATATTTGATTCAAAACTTTTTTGATCTTTTATTCTTTCGACAGAAGTATCGTTCTATCAGTTCCAACGAAGATTACTTGTTAAAGATGTTGGACAAGATTTGTTCTATCGTGATGAATCGGTATTCTTTTACGGTGCCAAATAACCAAATTAAAATCTATTCCAAGGCGTTTGTGGAATACTCTAAAAACGCAACAGATGCGATGTTGTGGCAATCTTTTCATGTGCAGGAAGTACAATCCATTCAGACATTGATTCAAGAGCAATTTCCCCGTGACTACAGTGTAGCCAGTGAAATTGTCGATAATGCATCATTGAACTTAGATATCAAAATGGATGATTTCATGCGTGTTATCATGACGCTTGCTTTGATTGATACAGAAAAGAAAGAAAATAATGGACGTGTAGGTTTGATCTTATGTCATGGATATTCGACTGCCAGCAGTATTGCCGATACAGCTAATCATTTATTGTCGGAACATATCTTTGACGGTATTGATATGGAACTTAAGATTTCCATTGATAAGATCGTGCAGCTGGTGGAAGATTATTTGAAACGCAAAAGCCCAATTCAGGAATTAATTCTTTTAGTGGATATGGGAAGTTTGGAAGCTATTTATAAGAAGATACATCTTTCAAATTGCAATATCGGATTGATTAATTACGTATCCACGGCAACGGCTTTGGAAGTAGGGCATGCGATTCAACATGGAAAAGTGGTAAAAGAAATCTTACGGGATGTAAAAGATGAATTTTCTTTATCTACACACTTTATAGAAGGAATTCGAAAAGAAGATGCGATCTTAACACTTTGTGCGACAGGATTTGGAGTGGCCAAGAAGATCTCTGAACTGTTGAAAAGCTCTTTGCCTAAGCCGGTTGAACTGGATATCATTCCTTATGATTATCAGTCTATTTTAGATCATGGCAAAGAAGATGCGATCTTTTCACAATACAATATACGCTTGATCGTTGGAACGTTAGATCCATGTGTAGAGGACGTGGAGTATCTATCTTTGGAAAGTTTGGTAGCCAGCGATGGAATTCAGGAGTTGATGAAGTATATCAGCCCGTATTTAAATTCGGATGAGCAGAGTATGTTCGAACAGAATATCATGAAGAATTTTACTCTTTCCAATATCGTAAATCATTTGACAATATTAAATGCGGAAAAGGTTATTGATGATGTAGAAGATTTTGTCGTACAGGTGGAAAGTGCTCTGCATAAAACGATGGATGCGACAGTTCGAATGGGATTATATGTACATATTAGTTGTCTGATTGAAAGGCTGATGCTTCGACAGGGAATTGAAAATGTGGAAGGCATGGAAGATTTCAAAGCGAAAAACAAAGATCGAATGGAAATCGTACGACAGGCTTTTAGTGGGATTGAAATGCATTATAGTGTCGAAATACCGGATCCTGAAATTATGTATATTTTAAATTATCTATAAAAATTGCTTTATATAAAGCGTATTTGGCGTGCTCGACAGAAGTTGGCACGCTTTTTGCTATAATATAGGTGTAAAGAGAAAGGAGGAGATGAAAGTGCCAAACATACTTTTAACTCGCATTG
This sequence comes from Faecalicoccus sp., assembly GCF_036552745.1. NCBI lineage: Bacteria > Bacillati > Bacillota > Erysipelotrichia > Erysipelotrichales > Erysipelotrichaceae > Faecalicoccus > Faecalicoccus sp. The sequence continues at coordinate 9,022 of NZ_JAXKBY010000103.1, read as the reverse complement.
ATAATCGTCTGGTACATGGTCAAGTTGGAGTGACATGGACAAAAACTATCGGTGCTAACTTACTGGTTGTAGCTGACGATGAAACTGCACAAGATGAACTGACCCAGCGGTTAATGACTGTAACCGCAAAGTCATCCGGTGTAGGAATTCGTTTTTTCTCAATTGAAAAAACAGCTGCCATCATTGACAAAGCAGCACCAAGTCAAAAAATCTTCATCATTTGTAAGACGCCTAAAGATGTGCGTCGACTGGTGGATGCCGGAGTTGAAATAAAAGAAGTCAACGTCGGCAACATGCATTATGCAGATGGGAAACATCAGCTTACCGCTAAGGTCTATGTTGATGATCAGGATATGGAGGATTTGAAATACCTGGCATCAAAAGGCATTCATGTGTATGCACAAGATGTTCCCGGAGATACAAAAACTACGATTGAATAATACAAGGAGAGAGATTTATGGAAATTACATTTATACAGGGAATCTTACTTGCGATCATGTGTATTATCGTAGGTTTGGATTTCTTCCTGGAAGCATTTTTCCTGTTCCGTCCTTTAATGGTTTCTACATTTACCGGAATTATTTTGGGAGATGTTGTTCTAGGACTTAAGGTAGGTGCTTTGATTGAACTAGCTTTTGCCGGTTTAACACCGGCTGGAGGAACACAACCACCAAACCCGGTTATGGCCGGACTCATGGGAACTGTTCTTGCTTATACAACAGGTTGTGAACCTGAACAAGCTTTGGCTTTATGTTTACCATTCTCATTTTTGGGACAATACATTATTTTGTTCTACTACTCCGCCTTCTCATTCTTTATGGGAAAAGCAGACGATTGTGCTGCCAATGCCGATATTAAAGGAATTGCACATATCAACTATCTGACAATGGGAATTGTTTCAATTACTTATGGTGTATTGGCTTTCCTTTGTGCTTATGTGGCACAGGCTCCTATGCAGGCATTTGTAGAATGGCTGCCGGAAATCGTCACACACGGTTTGGAAATTGCCGGAGGTATCTTACCGGCTGTTGGTTTTGGTATGCTGCTTCGCGTTATGATGAAAGTCAAATATATTCCTTATTTTATCGCTGGTTTCTTAATGGCATGCTTTATCGATATGCCAAACTTGTTACCGGTAGCCTTGTTAGGCCTGATCTTTGCGTTGATGGACTTCTTTGGGGCAAAACAGCGTAAGGCAGAAGTTGAAGCGGCCATTGAAGAAGCTGGATTAAATGGAGGTGACACTAATGTCGGAATCTAAAAAACTGACATCTAAAGATATTACGATGCTGGGTATTCGTTCATCTTTCCTGCAGGCTTCCTTTAACTATGAGCGTATGCAGTCTTGTGGCTTTACATGGGCCATGTTACCGGCATTGAAAAAAATCTATGGAGATGATAAAGAAAAATTATCCGCTGCTATGGTCGATAATTTAGGGTTTATCAATACCCATCCCAACCTGGTTGGATTCTTGATGGGGTTAATGATTTCTTTAGAAGAAGGAGGCGCTAACCGTGAAACTGTCAATGGTTTGAAACTGGCTTTGTTTGGGCCAATTGCCGGTATTGGTGATGCGATCTTCTGGTTTACGATTCTTCCGATCGTAGCCGGTATTTCCTGCTCCTTTGCGACACAAGGCTCTGTATTAGGTCCTATCGTATTCTTCTTAACATATCTCATTATTTGGATCTTACGTATTGTATGGACTAAACTAGGCTATCGTTTAGGTACAAAATCCATTGATATGATCACATCCAACTCTGATATTTTAGCTAATGCGGCAACAATTTTGGGTATTACAGTTATCGGGGCTTTGATTGCATCTTATGTATCGATTACATTGCTTCCGGTTATCACTGTTGATGGTGGTATCGAAGTAGCGGTACAGGAACAATTCTTTGATAACATCTTCCCGAACATCTTGCCTATGGCAGTTACTCTGCTTTGTTTCTGGCTGTTAAAGAAAAAACAAATCAGTCCGGTTGTCTTGATTGTAGGAATCATCGTAATTTCTATTGGATGCTCCTGGATTGGCTTAATGTAGTAAAGCTCCTTTCATGATCTTGTCAGTTTGGCGGCAAGAGATTCTATAAGGGTCGGCACCTAAAGTCGATCCTTTTTGATATACTAATTATAAGGAAGGATATCGATATGAACATAAAAGGAATTTTTTTTGATGTGGATGGAACATTGATTTGTCATGACCATGGAAGAATTTCAGAGAATACTCTGAAAGCTTTATACACTTTAAAGGAAAAAGGAATTTTACTGTTTCTGGCAACAGGGCGACACATTACAGAATTAAAAGAACTGCAGATTGATTTTCCATTTGATGGCTATGTGTTGTTAAATGGGCAGCTTTGTCTGGATCGTCAAAGACAAGTGATTTTTGCCAATCCCATTGAGGGCAAGGATAAAGAAAGATTAATCCATCTTTTTACATCGCGTGCTTTTCCCATGGTCATCGTTGAAAAAGAGCGTCTTTACATCAATACGGTAACAGATCAAGTGAAACGGGCGCAAAAAGCTATATCAAGTACAGTCCCAGAGGTGGCAAAATACAAGGATCAGCCATTTTATCAATGTACAGCATTTATTGATGAACATAAGAGCCGTCAATTAGCCCGGGAATTAACAAATTGCGTGATTACACGCTGGAATCCCTATGGGGTGGATATCATTTCCAAACAGGGAGGAAAAGATAAAGGCATTCAAGCCATGCTTGCTTATTTTGGGATGAGTGCTCAAGAAACCATGTCTTTTGGAGATGGACAAAACGATAGGGAAATGCTTCAGTATACCAAAATTGGTATTGCGATGCAGGAAGCTGATCCCGTGGCCAAAAAAGCAGCGGATTTTGTGACAAAGAGCGCAAAAGAGGATGGAATTGTCTATGCTTTAAAACATTATGGAATTTTATAGATGGAGGCATTATGAAAAATATATGCATTTTAGGACTGGGCTCGATAGCGCATAGAGTTGCTGTAGGCATACAAGCAGCTAAAAATGCGCAATTGTATGCGGTGTGCTCTCGCAGTTATCAAAAGGCACGAGAATTTGCTCAACGCTTTACCCTTCCTTGTTTCTTTGATTCCATGGACGCTATGTTAAAAGATGAAAAGGTGGATGTCATCTATATATGCACACCCAACCCATTGCATAAAGCTCATATTTTAAATTGCTTAGCCCATGATAAACATGTGATTTGTGAAAAGCCAATGGTATTATATACGCAAGATCTGGTAGAGTGCTTTGCCATGGCTAAAGAGAAACATCGGTTTTTGATGGAAGCGCATAAGTGTGTCTTTACACCGCTGAATCAAAAAATTCATCAAATGATACATGAAGGAATCATCGGCAAGGTGCATTTGATCGAAGCGCAGGATGCGGATGATGTATGGGTCCAAAAGAAAGCAGTGTCTCCCTGGCATTTTGAAGATGAAGGTGGCGGTTGTTTGTACGATATTGGCGTGTATCCTATTGCTTATGCCAATTTCATGGCACAAAGTTCAATCAAACAAATACAGCTTATGGATCAAAAGATGAATGATCATTTTACGATTCATGCACAGGCTAATATTTTATATGAAAACGGTATAATGGCGCATATTGCCACCAGCTGGGTATCAAAAATGGAAAACACAGCGCATATTTATGGAGAAAAAGGGTCTATTCACTGTCAGAATTTCTGGAAGAATACCGAAGCTACATTGATGCGTGACGACAAAGAAGAAAAAATCAAAGTATCGATGAAAAGTGATTTTACAGGAGAAGTACAACACGCAATCGAATGTATTGAAAAAGGATTCACGGAAAGTAAAGTGATGGGGTTAGAGGCATCTCGTCAAATCCTTCAAGTCATTGAATCCTGATATGGTTAGAATCTGGGCATTATGTCCAGTTTTTTTAATACAAAATTATAGACGTATTCGTCTTTAATATGTATAATCATAAATAGACGATTTCGTCTATAAGGAGGATCTTGAACATGGAGTTGTTCTATTTGGGAATGTCTATTTTAATGGCTTTGGTGATGGGAAAATTCGTATCCAAAATAAAACTTCCGGCTATCTTGGGATGGTTGCTTGCAGGAATGCTTTTAGGGCCCCATGCTTTTCATTTGTTAGATGCACAAATATTGGAATCAGACTGGTTTATCATGATTGAAAAATTATTGGAATGTATCGTGGGTCTTATGATTGGAACGGAAATGGTTTGGAACAAGTTGAAAAAATCGGGGAAACAAATTCTCATCATGACATTGACAGAATCTATAGGTACTTTTATAGCTGTATCTGTGGCCTTTGGTATCATCTTTTCCATTGTTGATGTTCCTCTCTATTTGGCATTCCTATTTGGCGGCATAGCTCTAGCCACAGCACCAGCTCCTTCTTTATCCATCGTCAATGAATTTAAAACCAACGGACCTGTCACAAAAACATTGATTCCCATGGCGGCTTTAGATGATTTGGTGGGGGCCATAATCTTCTTTACCGTCATTGCGATTGTTGCCACACAACTTTCAACGACTTCGATCTCCATTGGTGTTATGTTGTTGTTTGTGTTTATTCCTGTTTTCTTAGGACTTATTCTAGGTTTTATGACCGGTAAATGGCTTCAAAAATTAAAACAAATACAATCCATGCTGATGGTCCTGATTGGAATGTTATTGGTTTGTGTAGGAAGCGGTTTCTGGATCAGTCAACAATTACCTTTGCCTATATTTAATTTTATGTTGTTGGGAATGGGGTTTTCGGCAGCTTTTGCCAACTGTATTCCACCAAACAAATTGGATCAGATTATGAAATATATAAATCCTGCGATTCATTTTTCTCTTGTGATTGTGATTTTAAATTTAGGGGCACCGCTAGATTATCATTTGATTTTAAACGCTGGCTTTTATACACTAGTATATATCTTGGTTCGTGCAATAGGAAAGTATATTGGAGCCTATGTGGGTGCTAAATGGAGTCATGCACCGGATACAGTTCGCAAATATTTGGGATTCACATTACTGCCTCATTCCGGCGTATCTTTAGTTTTTACCGGTATAGCGGTATCTATGCTTCAAAGTACAGCTTTAGAATGTGCAACTATTTTACAAGGAACAATTGCGGCAGCCGCTGTAATAAATGAAGTCATTGCCGTATTCTTTGCCAAAAAGGGATTTGAATGGGCCAATGAGCTAAATCAAGGGAAAGAAGGAAAAACATGCGACAAGAGGAAAGAAAAAGAAAGAGCCGACAAAGTATTTTCATGGCTGCTTTCCAAGAATTCGGGACGCTAGGTTACGAAAATGTCAACATAGAGAAAATATGTAAAGTACATGGAATTTCCAAAGGAATGATGTATCATTATTTCTCAAATAAAGATGATCTTTTTCTAGCTTGTGTACAAAAGGTCATTGAAGATTTAACAAGTTTTGTACAAAAACAGCTGCCGGAAATAGAAAATAAAGATGTTTCACTTTCTATCCGAGATTTTATTCTGCTTCGACAGACTTATTTTGATCACCATTTACAACAAAAGGCAATCATGGAAACCGCCATGGTCAGACCACCGGCACATTTAAAGGTTCAAATTCATGATTTGCGAAAACCGTTAATTGAAATAAATCATAAATTTTTAAAAGAGCAGCTGAAAAAGATAAATTTGAGAAAGGAAATCGATGAAGAAAAAGCAATTCGATATATAGAAACCTTAGATATCTTTTTTCAGTCTATCCTAAGAGAATTTGTATCTGACAGAACACAAAATATGAATACATTGATACAGGGTGTGAATGACTTGTTAGATCTGTTTCTTTTTGGCATCCTAGAATAGGACTTGTAAAATACACAATAAAAGAGCATCTCTATGGACTAGGAATGCTCTTTTTGGAAATATTTAACGAAGGATTTGATCCATGAAATCAATGATACCTTGTTCTACTTCATTCTTGATATTAGCATAGTTATGGATTTCATGACGATAACCGCTATATACTTTTGTTTGTACTTTGTGCCCTGTTTGTACTAACCAGTTGGTCACTTCATAGATTCCTTTTCCATATTCTCCAACCGGATCTTGATCGCCGCCGATATTATAAATTGGCAGATCAACCGGAACTTTGTTTGCCCATTCTGTGCCTTCGATACACTGCATCATTTGTGTGAAATCATACAAGGCCTGATTTGTTGTCGGTTTTGTAAAGGCATCAAAAGGATCGCTGGCATGATCTTGTTGAACATAGGGATCAGCACAGATCCATTCATTTCCTAATTTGGCATCTGGAATTCTTTCGCACATCCAGCCCATTAAATCGACAGTAAATTGTGAATCGCTTTCTTTTCCTTTACCGGCATCGATTGCTTCTTTGATCTTAGCAGCCGATTCTTTGGCACCTCTAAAAATACCTGTTGTTCCACATATCGTAGCGCCTGTTAATTCGTCGCCATAAGTGGCCATGAAATCACGAGTAATAAAAGAACCCATGCTGTGGCCAAACAGAAAGTATGGAAGATTCGGATATTTTTCCTGCACGATTGTTTTGAGTGTATGCTCATCTTCCATCATCGTATGAGGCCCTGCATTGCCCCAATCGCCCCAGGTATTATTAATCATTGCCGTTTTTCCATGGCCCACATGATCATCGGCCGCCACAATATATCCGGCTTCGGTCAAGTGAGCAATCATGTGAAGATAACGGCGGGAATGTTCTCCGAATCCGTGAATCAACTGAACGATTCCTTTTGGCTTGCAGGCAGGAACATAGATCCAGCCTTGTACCTGATCTCGCTTGTTGTAAGAAAGAAAACTAACTTCATGTAACATATATAACACCTCCTGTATGTTTTCTTTATGTTTTATTGTCACTTACATGATTACGCTTTTTCTGGCAGAATACAAGCTTTTTTGACCTGAAAATGATATAATGGGCACATTATGAAAAGGGTATCAAAAAGAAAAGTGTATTGGGGAAGATTACTGGTCTTGATCTTACCTGTATTTTTGGTTTTGGGATTCATAGGCTTTGGTGTATATAAGCTCCTGTCGTATCCCACAGAAGAAATACTGCAAGTGAAAAAGCCGGAACACATTACGCAGGAAACATTTGATCAACTTAAAGAGAAAACTTTAGAAAATCACGAGTATAAACCAATCTTTTTACATTTGGATCAATATTCACAGGATATACTGGAATTTTTATTGAAGGATGAAGATCGACTGTCTTTTGTAGAAGCATATCCGCAGAAAGAAAACTATACAAATGGTCCTGGAACATTAAGTGAATCGCTGGATACCGTTCCTAAACTATTACAATGGGATCTTAGATGGGGCTATATTCCTTATGGGGAAAATGATATTTATTTGACAGGGTGTGCTCCTACCTGTCTGTCTATGGTTTTTAGTTATCTTCTACAAGATGCGTCACTTACACCGGATGTTTTGGCAAGCTATTCTTCCCAGCAGGGATTTTATGTCAATGGAGCAGGAACAGACTGGCAATTTTTAACGGATGCAGCCCAACACTATGGTGTACAGGTGGAAAGAGCACAAGTCTCTTTACAAGATATGAAGGCACGATTAGAAAATCATCAGATTCTTGTATGTAGTATGCTTCCCGGTGATTTTACACAAGTCGGTCATTTTATCTTGGTAACCGGTATGGAAGATGGAGAGTTTACCGTTATTGATCCAAACAGCATCAAGCATACGAATCAAACATGGGATCCAGATACTTTACTGTCACAAATGCAGGCAGTATGGTCATATTCCGTATAAAAAAACAAAACGAATCTGATATAGAATCTGATATAATATAAACATGAAATACAGTGTATGTTTACTGGCCGCCGGACAAGGTGTTCGTACAAAGCTGCCTTATAATAAAGTGCTCTATAAAATGGACGGGAAATCAATTCTTGATCATAGTTTAGATTTGTTTTTATCGGATTCAGATTGTACACAGATCGTATTGACTTGTTCTTTACAGGATATGGAAGCCATGCAGAGTTATAAAAAAGAAGATCGAATCGAATTGGTTTTGGGTGGAAAAACCAGACAGGAAAGTGTGTATAATGCATTGCAGGCGGTAAAGTACCCTATTGTGTTTATTCATGATGCGGCCAGACCGTATTTGAAAAGGGAACAAGTCGAAGAACTGAAGAAAACTTTGGAACAAGAGGATGCCTGTGTATTGATGGTACCAAGTGTCGATACGGTAAAAATAGTAGAAAATGGTTATGTTGTATCGACATTGGATCGTAATGTATTGTATAATGCACAAACACCGCAATGTTTTAAAACGGATTTGATCAGGAAATGTCATGAAGCGGCCAAAAAGGAACAAAAGATCGCAACGGATGATACACAGCTGGTGGAATGGTATTCTCAAACCCGTGTAAAAGTGGTGATAGGAGATCCGGCTAATATAAAAGTAACAGTGCCTTCCGATTTAAAATAAACAGATAGAAAAGAGGATGGAGTATGGAGTATTCAGCTTTGATTTTTGATGATTGTATGGATGAAACGGATTCTTATGAGAATTTGGAAGCATCGGTGCAGGTGTTTCAGAAGGATGATCGCTGCCGACAAATCGTCGTCAGTTGCAGTACAGATTGGCTTTTGAAACTGGCGCAAAGACCATCACCTAAGATGATGATGGTGCAAATGGCAGATACTCCGTATATTGCGTTATTAAATGGATTAAAAGCAGTGTCACAGGAAAATGTAGTGGTCGTAGGGCTAAGTCATATTGTGGATGAACAAAAATTGGATACAATGTTGTGTGAATTAGGGCAATATCCTGCGATTTACTATAACGAGGATCTTCAAGCCTTTGATACTCGACTGTTGATGTTTTCTTTGCAGTTGGCTATCGAAACAAATGTACAAATCGATTCGTATGCCATGGCGGTTGAGAAACTCTCAAATACACCATTACAGAAGATATAAGTCATACTTGAAATGATATGATCCCACTAAAGTGGACACACGAAATAAATAAACGTGTATCTATGGAGGTGGGATTTTTCTATG